>JAEEOD010000049.1 GCA_016284115.1 Bacteroidaceae bacterium | reverse complement strand
TCTTTCTTTCCCGGGAAAGCCTTCAGTATATAGTTGGCAAAGCCCTGAGTGGCCATACCTACGATATAAACATTCATGCGGTTGGTGCCTGCTCCCATGATACCACGAAGTCCACCAGTGCCAAACTCAAGTGAGCGATAGAAACTGTCTATGAGTTCTGACTTGTCAGGATTGTCCAGCATAGCCTGAACCTCCTTGCGTGTTTCCTCGTCAAATGAAGGAGAAAGCCATTGCTTGGCAGCCTGTTCACACTGAGCGATAAGTTCTTTGTTATTTTCCATACTATTAATTTGTTTATGATTAGTGTTTAATGTTCTAAATGCAAAGATAATCATAATTTTTAAATTATAGCAGAACATGTGCCGATTTTTTATTTTTTAATATATTATTTACAAACTATGTTGCTCAAACGAACTAAAAATGCTACCTTTGCGGACAAAACGTACAATCAATAATGGAAATCTACTTCACAGGCGTAATCATAGCAGTAAGCACATTCCTCATCATCGGACTGTGCCATCCACTTGTAATAAAGACAGAATACTACAGCGGCACAAAGCTCTGGTGGACATACCTTGTGGCAGGACTGGCATTCGTGGCAGCAGCATTCTTCATCGAGAATGTCATCATATCATCCATACTTGGAGTGACAGGAGCATCACTACTGTGGGGCATCGGAGAACTATTTGCACAGAAGAAACGAGTGGAGAAAGGATGGTTCCCCATGAATCCAAAGAGGAAACATGAGTACAAAGTGGGCAACAACGAAGGCCTCTGCCCTATTCATGGCAAGAAAATGGAACACCCGGCAAACTACCATAATAAATGAAGACAACACTAGTCCTCATAGGAAAAACAGACAACAAACACATCTCAGCATGCATCAACGACTATGTTGAACGCATAAGCCACTACATGCCCTTCGACATCACCACCCTACCAGATATAAAAAACACCAAGAACCTCACCGAAGAACAGCAGAAAGAACAAGAAGGAAAGGCAATTATGAAGCTCCTGCAGCCATCCGACTATGTAGTGCTTCTTGATGAACATGGCAAGGAACTGCGCAGCATAGAGTTTGCACAATGGATAGAAAAGAAACAAATCACAGCACGACGACTCATATTTATAATAGGAGGACCATACGGCTTCTCCCCCACCCTATACCAGCGTGCCAATGAACTCCTCTCCCTTTCCCGTCTAACATTCTCACATCAGATGGTACGACTGATATTCACAGAGCAAATATACCGGGCATGCACAATAATAAAAGGTGAACCTTACCATCATGAATAATACATATCACATAACATAAAACCTTTAACCTATGAAGAAACTATTATCGTTAATTGCCCTTGTGGCATTCGTGTTAACCCCGTGTCTGGCACAGACTGGGAAAGTGAACAACTTTAAAATCAAGCGAGGCACTAACGTGAGCCATTGGCTTTCACAGTCAGAGGCACGTGGAGAGATGCGCCGCCTGCATATCCAGGAGGAAGACTTCGCAAGACTGGAGAAACTGGGTTTTGATTTCGTGCGTATTCCTATTGATGAAGTGCAGTTCTGGGATGAGCAAGGCAACAAACTGCCTGAGGCATGGACTCTGCTCACTAATGCTCTCGACTGGGCTGGCAAGCATCATCTGCGTGCAATTGTAGACCTCCACATCATCCGTTCACATTATTTCAATGCCGTTAATGAAGGAGGCGCCTCTGCCAACACCCTCTTCACTTCAGAGAAAGCGCAGCAGGATCTCATCAACCTTTGGTATCAGCTGTCAGATGTTCTGAAAGGCTACAGCACCGACTGGGTGGCATACGAGTTTATGAACGAGCCTGTGGCAGACGATCATGAGCAATGGAACAAGTTGGTGGCTAAGGTTCACAAGGCATTACGCGCAAGAGAACCACAGCGCACACTT
Source organism: Bacteroidaceae bacterium (assembly GCA_016284115.1). Next base: position 1,737 of record JAEEOD010000049.1, on the reverse strand, counting down.
GTTGTAGGTTCTAACCGCTGGCAGGGATATGAGACAATGAAGTATCTGAAGGTGCCACAGGACGACAAGAACATCGTGCTGTCCTTCCACTACTATAACCCTATGATACTGACTCATTACAGCGCATGGTGGACTCCTATAGGCAAGTACACAGGTAAGTTGCACTATCCTGGCATTATGGTGTCGAAAGAGGATTATGATGCTGCTCCTGATGACATCAAGCCAGAGCTGGAGCAATATACCAAGCAAGTGTGGGACATCAACAAGATTCGTGAGGACTTCAAGGATGCCATTGCTGTTGCAAAGAAATATGACCTGCAACTCTTCTGTGGCGAATGGGGTATCTACGAGAAAACCGATAAAGAGTTGGGCTACCAATGGACAAAAGACATGCTCACCGTTTTCGATGAGTTCAATATCGCTTGGACCACATGGTGCTATGATGCAGACTTCGGCTTCTGGGACCAGCAGCATGACTGCTTCAAGGACAAGCCTATGGTTGACTTGTTGATGGGAAAATAGTAATCCAATGTCCTTCTTTGCAGCTACCAAGTGATGATAACATTGCTTAGTGGCTGCAAAGTGTTTTTACATAATACTAACATTTATATAAAAAAACAGTCATTTCTTTTGTAAATTCATTTCTATATATTACTTTTGCATGTTAAATTGTAACAAAAGGTAAAAAACTATGAACAAGAAAACAGTCTTAATGACGTTGTTGTTGCTGACAGTAGCCATATCTGGTTATTGTCAGTTGCCCCAAGTAACTGTAAAGACAATGAACGGAAAGACCATCCGTACAGACACTTTGACCAATGAAGGGAAACCCATCATCATCGATTTCTTTGCCACTTGGTGTAAGCCGTGCAACCGCGAACTGGATGCTATTAGTGAGGTCTATGCCGACTGGCAGGAGGAAACAGGAGTAAAACTCCTTGCTGTCTCAATAGACGAAGGGCAGAATATTAATAAGGTAAAACCCTTTGTCGACAACCACGGATGGGAGTACGAGGTACTGTTAGACCCCAATGGAGATCTGAAACGTGCCCTGGGCATCCAGATGATTCCCTATGTGCTTATTGTTGACGGCAAAGGTGAAATCGTTTACCGTCATGCCGGCTATACTGACGGCGCAGAATTCGAGTTGATTGAAAAGGTCAGGGAACTGACAAAATAAAACAAGTAATACAGGAACACTAATGAACAAACTGGTATTGTCGCTGATTGCCATCAGTTGCTGTCTGACGATTGGTGCCCAGACGCAACAAGGCGTGACGTTACACGGAACAATACAGAGCGATATGCTGTTGCCTCAAAACGACAGCGAGATAGGAGCAGAGAAGACGGGCGACTTTCTTACAAACACCTACGTTGACCTGCAGTTACAAAGTCAATATGTGGATGCAGGTGTAAGAATGGAATATCTGGATCACCCCCTGCCAGGTTTTGAAAGTGATTTCAAGGGCTGGGGTGTCCCCCACTTCTGGGTAAAAGGACGTCTTGGATGTGCCGAGCTGACAGCAGGTACATTTTATGAGCAGTTTGGCTCAGGCCTTATCCTGCGTACTTACGAGGAACGCTCATTAGGAATTGACAACTCGTTGCTGGGTGGAAGACTTGTAGTGAAGCCATTGAAAGGCGTGACGTTGAAAGCCCTGTCAGGAAACCAACGCAGGTATTGGAAGTGGAACAAGTCTCTGGTAAGCGGAGCTGATGCAGAGGTTGCCCTGAACG
>JAEEOD010000048.1 GCA_016284115.1 Bacteroidaceae bacterium | reverse complement strand
GTGACTTGCAATGAAGAGTGATTGCTCTCTGCAAAGAGTGTACAGTTGGGCGATAGCTTGACAATAAGTCTCGGAGTTAAGAACTTTGTCCCACTTGCCATTTTAAGTTTGAAGTCATCCTTGTCTATGACATTGTTGCCGATGAGGTTCAAGTGAATGTCTGATGGTGAAGGTCTTTTCTTAACAAAGGAGCGTTCTGTCCCTAGATCGTTCATCATATTCATCCTGAGGAAAAGATCAAGAGCGTCATGATTGCTCTTGCCCTCTTCTAGAACTCTACGAATGTTGTTGTTAATCTGTTTGTTTGAGTATCTCATAATCTGTCTATGTCTCTTCTTAAATGGGTTTTCTTGATTTGTCTAGCAAAGCTTTTACTTCTTCTATTCTATCAGGTAGCTTTTCTTGATATGTACTCCAATATGCATAGATGGTCTTAGAACTGTATTCTGAAATCATAACATCGATTCGCGCCCTAGATTTCTGCTCTTTGATAGAGTATTTGACCTCTGGGTAATCCTTCATTGAGTTTGTAAAGATTGCGCTGATGACGCTCAATGCTATTTTTTGCATTTTAAGCGTCTTTAAAATAGTGACAGGCAATGTGTTCCACTCTTCAATATGACGTTGAAGGTTTTGTTTCATGCGTACCATCCAGTTGGCTAATTCCTCTGCGGCCAAATGGCCAACCCAATTCTTCACCTTGCTTTGACCATTCAATGTTACTTTAAGCCCGTCATAGTTTAGTACAGTTAGAGATAGTTGAGGATGAATCTTGACTTCTAGTTCGTAATATATATTGTCTGCAACTATGGTTTGCTCCAAGCAGATATCTTCTTTACATATAATGTCATTGTTGGATAGTGCCTCATAGACATCCTTTGGAGCAGGTCTGTAAGAGCAGATTACAGGGTTTGGACTCCTATAAAGGAACATACAGCGATACAAGTAAGTTTCGAACACTTTTTCTGTATTGTCTCCCCTCCTTAAGGCTTCAGCAACTTCCGTTATTATATGCTGTTTTTTACTTTCATCCATGTCTATTAGCTATTGTTCGTTGAGAATCCCACTATGGGCCTACGGTTTGACTCAAGTTTTTCCTGCTTGGTGAACTTACGTATAGTGTCAATGTCGCTTTCCTTGCCTGTCAGAATGTATTCCATCGTAGCCTTACGTGCAATATTTTCAATCTCGCCCCCCGTAACATCAAACTCATGTGCCAGCGACATAGCCTCCTTCTCGTCAAGATTTTCCAACATGGACTGCCAGATATGAGCCTTCACTTCTGTGCCTGGTTTCTCAAACTTTACCTTGAAGATGAAACGACGCTCAAAAGCTTTGTCGAGGTTGGTGATGAGGTTCGTAGTCACAATCATGATGCCTTGTATTGTCTCCATCTCTTCAAGCAGAATGTTCTGAAGAGCATTCATCATTTGTTCTGTGCCATGTTCCACATTCTCTATGCGTTTTCCAAGTATGGCATCGCCCTCATTAAGCAGAAGGATTGGTGTTACTTCGCTGTTTTTGCAGCATTGACGGTAATCTGAGAATATCTTCTTCAGCTTAGCCTCACTCTCACCGACATACTTGTCCTTGAAGTCAGTCACCTGAACCTGTATGATGTCACGTTTGGTCTGACGCGCCAACTCATAAACGGTGGCTGTCTTGCCTGTGCCAGGCTGACCGTGAAGGAGCACACACACACCAGTTCTCATGCCTTTACTCTTAAGGCGCTCTTGTATGATTGGCAACTGCTCCTGTGAGAGTATGCTGCGAAGTCGTTCAATCTGTTCTCCTTCTTCCTTATTATAAAAGAGAGCCTTAGCGGTGATCTCTTTATAAGACTTGACTCCATTCATCTGCGGTACATGTTTATCGGAATGGTCGAGAGGACTAAAATCTGCAAGTATCTCATTCTTGAGATGTGACGTGGCAACATACTGATTAGTTTCTGCCATTCCATTTACGCACTTGTGCTCGATAAGGTTCTCTCGGAACAGACGATGGGTCCCCTTCTGCATGGCATCTACAACCCTGCGGAAGTTTGGAGTGCTCTCTTGAGGATAGACAAGTTGAACATCACGTGGCCCAATACCTTCTTCCTCTGCTCCATTGAAATTGGCGTAGTCACAAACTACAAGCATGAGCAGCGACAGGCTGTCAATGTCATTGAAACTGAGTGCCACCTTGCAGATGGGCAGCTCTGCATTAGCACTGACCATTTCCTGTAGCCAGTATTTCTCGTCTTTGAAGACAAGGTTTTCATCGCGATAGCCTTTTGCCACATGCTCAGCAAGCCTATCCACGAACTCCTGCGTGCTCTCACATTCCAGAGCCTCAGGCTTAAATGGACGATTCTCTCGTATGGCACTCACCACACCTCTTGCCAGACAGTATCCGTCATAGACACCATCCGTCTCCTCTGCTCCACGATGTAGAAGCCAACGCATACGGAACAGTTCCTCGATATCGTTGTAATGGGTCATCATTGACAAACGCGAAAGGCCAAGTATCTTGCCCATTTGACGGAATGACAGAGGTTTCCCTGCTTCAACGAGCATAGCGATAATAACGCATTGAATAGCGTTAAGACCAAGTTTGTCAAACAGATAGCTGAAAGCTTCTGCACATTTAATGAAAAGCCCTCCTGCAAGTTGGCTTTTGGGTGATTCCTCATTGATGATGTTGAATGCCTTTACAATATTCCAGTCATCGTGTATAGGTGAATCCTTACGTTTTGGACTTTCTGTTGGTTCTTCTTCGTCGCCTTCGATATCGCCGAAGTCGTCAATGAATTCATCATCAAGTTCCAAGTCGAGGTCTATAGGGAGGTCTTTCTTCATGCGATATGGTAGTTGCTAATTGTATTGTTCTGAAATCGACGGCAAAGGTACACTTTAATCTTCAGTATATGAATTGTGGTATACGTATAAGCAACAGTAAATCATTTTTCGATTGATTGTACGAATGGGAGTATGACATCCCTGATGACAGCGTTAGTCATACGATGCCCTCCATGGAATTCTATAATGTTAGGTGAAAAGTGAGACTCGAATTCTTCGCGACAGTTGACGGTAGTGTCCTCGTCACCAAAGAATCCCCAACAATGAGTCTTGTCCTCATCTGTTTTATTCTCAAACATCTGCGCTTCCATATCCCTGAAGTCATAAAGCAAGTAGATTTTCCACTATAAGGTCTACCGCAAATTAACACCAATCCTTCTTCTATCAAGGTGTTTATAAAATATTCAACTTCAAATTTACCACTCATACTTTTTTCTTTTTTACCATCCAGTACCGAACTTTTCAAAGAAATACTTGTCATCCTCGTTTTGGGCATCCTGCATTCTGGAAGTATAGGGAATGAGATATTCGTTATTTCCAAGTTTGTCTATCAGATAGAGTCCCATCTGTGCTGCTTCATCCATGTGCTCTGCCACACAATATTCCAAATTCGTATGGTATTTGTAGTAGCCGGCACCTATGTTCATGCATGCCAACGAGGTGTCTTGACGCAGAAACATAATATCAGTAAATGGATGATTACACCAGTTTTTGATAGTGAACTTCTGTTTAAGTTCCACTAGGTAGTTCTCGTAGAATTGTCGATTAAAGAGCCTCGCTCCACCACAAGCCCAAGAACAATCTTGTCCAGGGGAATCAAAAGCCAAGACATAGCCGATATCCTTAAACCATCTCAATTCTGCTTTCTCGCTTCCTAGGCACCCCATCTCTTCCTCAACAAAGAACACAGCTTTCAACACGGGGAGTCTTTTCAGTAGGGTCAAACAGATAAGTACACCAGCTTTATCATCAGCACCAAGACCGAAGCCTTCGCATGAAAGATAATGCCTTCCAAGATATTCCTCGATTTTGATTTCCAAACGTTTGTTTTCGTTTATCCATTTCAATTGCTCGTCTTGCACTGTGTCCATATGAGCACAGACACAAGGAAAGAACGCACCATCAGCAACTATACCTTTCGTAAAATAGACATTGCCTTTGTCATCCAAACTAGCGTCAACATCATGCTTCTTGGCAAAATCCATCAAGAACTCCACCAAAAGGTGCTCATGCTGTGACACCGTAGGCACAGACAAAACATCCAGCATCAGTTGTTCGTCTATCGTTGACAGATTCATTGTTCCCATACTACAATGCTTCAATAGTTCTAAACTGACCCCATAATGGATGTTTTCTGTATTCGTCCACTATCGTGCTTGGCACTTTTAGCGTGCAATGCGGGGCCATATCCAATGACTCATTTCTTATCTTCTGCAATTCCGATACATGGTCTGTGCGTATGATGAGAGTATGTAGCTGTGGGCTACCCATGCAGTTCTTTCCTCGTCATTCAGAAGATACTCGCACCCTCCTTGCTTATAGTTACGTCTTTTAGAGGCATCCTGTTCTATGGTACTCATTTTCAGTCTTGTATTGTTTCGACAACATTAATTAATTCTTCTGGGATAAAGTCCAACAGACGGGTCTTTATGTCTTCGGGCATACCATAGTAGGCTGCTGCTACAGAACCAGCTATACATGCTGCGGTGTCAGTATCCTTGTTTGTGAGCATAGCCATGCGAATGCATTCCTCATAGTTCTCGCTTTCAAAGAAGCAGATAAGTGCTTCTGGTACTGTGGTCTGACAGAGCACATGAAACTCGTAAACATCTTGACTAACATCTGCATAGGTTCTATCAAGATTATAATCAAACAGTTCCTTGAGTTTAGCTTTAATCTCATCCTTCGTCTTTCCCTGACGGGCGAGATAGATAGCTGCTGCTGTAGCCTGTGCTCCTTTAACACCTTCAGGGTGATTATGGGTAGGCATTGCGCTTTCCTTTGCCAGTTGCGAGGCTTCCTCCAAAGAGTTGGCCACACATCCAACGGCACTAACTCGCATGGCACTTCCATTTCCGCAACTATTGTAAGGCTGAGGATTCTTGCGCATTACCCATTTGGCAAAACTGGGGCCATAACCAGCCTGATAGTACTTTCGTGCATATTGAACCAACCTGTCTCGCAGATTGCTTCCAGGCTGGGTAAGCCAATCTGTCACGGCAATGGTCAGCACGCTGTCGTCAGTAAACTGGCAGCTTTTCTTGAATATTTGAATAGGTTCGAATCGTGCGCCCCTGAATTCATAAGCGGAACCTATCACATCACCGGCAATGGCTCCGTAGATTGCATCATTCTTTTTCTTCATTTTTTCTAAATATTGATAATCAAGACCTCCTCTACCCTCCCCCTCTATGGGAGAGAAGGAAATATTAAATGGTAAATAGCAGCCCCCCTCTAACTCCCCCTCTATGGGGAGTACCCCAGACAAGTCCCTCCCCATAGAGGGAGATGGGTTGGAGGGAGGGTCTGAAGCAG
>JAEEOD010000047.1 GCA_016284115.1 Bacteroidaceae bacterium | reverse complement strand
CTAATCGAACTCCGGGGAAAAGTTACAAACCCCACCCCTGCCCCTCCCCTGTGTAGGGGAGGGGAGCGGCTACCGCCGGAGACGTCCCGGGTCAACTGCTATATTATTGCCAAAATAAATGCAAAAAGGGGAAGAATGAAGAAGTTCAAATTGGGTCAAAAGCAAATTGGGGAGGAATGGCGAAGGAGTTAGGTTTCCAAATCGTAACTTCATTTAGCCATCTCCTTCATTTTTGTGACGAAGCTATTGAAGCTCGTCAACAGTTCCTCATAGGTACTGCGCTCAATTGATATTACTTCCATGTCTGTTTAGTTTTTGTAATTTACAGGCAAAGGTACACTATAATCTCCAGATAGGCTCATTCTTAAAATTCGTTCTACGAAATAACAATTCAAGGAAACGAAGACCTAATGTCTGCCGTGCTTGCTCAATAGAAAGCAGGCAAGCATCTTTGTGTGGCACTCCACAGAAAAGTGCGTATTAGCTACACCCTTCTAAGGAACCTGTTTGCGGCATTGGAAACAGAAAACTATGCAGAAATAACTCTAAATCATTGGTGTATTGCAAAAAAAATATTGAAGTCGGGCACATTATGTCCGCATCTCCCCATATCTTTGCACCCAAAAACTTAAAATATAGGTATTAATATGACGTTAGATATTGTAACCAAAGGTATCCCGTTCCTTCACATAGCTATTGTTATAGTCATGATTTTAGCATGCTTCCCCAGAATCTTTTTTATATAGCATTGCTCTGAGGCGCATGTGCCATCATGTCAATTCCTCTCACTGAGGAAGAGTTCTATTTGGAGATTCCTTCCCTATGGCGATATAGACATCTGTTCGGCTTAGGGATTTGCTTTATGATTTCACAGAGTGTATAGTATAAATTCAGTCCGTGATATGAAAAAAGTGAGTAAATGCTTTGTCGTTTCAGAAATATTCCCTATCTTTGCACCAGCAATCTTAGAGAAGGCGAGCGGCAACGCTCTATTTGACATATTGCACGACAGGCTGACAAGCTTTGACCTAGTTAAATCTGGAAAATTTAACCCAATAGAAGTCAAATCGAGTTTAGTCAAGCCAGTCTTGTACCCTGATGAAGGGCGCGGACTGTCTTACTATATTTGTGACTTCGGGTATTCCAGAACCTTACTAGGCAAGTATGTAGAGAGGACGTGTCCTTCTCTTCTTATCGTAAAAATGTGAAACTTAAAATTATAAGAATTATGTTGGAGATAAACCAAAAAGCAGCTTTCTATGTTGAACTTATGAAAAGCTTAGTAGATGATACTATTTGCTCTGCCCCTACTCCGACATCCGGGCTGGTGCCGCCAAAGTGCTGAAAGCATTGAAAACAATATAAACAATTTTAAACAAAGTAATATGGAAGACAAAGATTTGAAATTTCTGAATGATTGTACCAACGAACAGCTACAACTGTTAGTAGACTTCATCATCTATGACAAAGATGGCAAGAGAAGATACACTGAACAACTATCTAATATAGATGGTTTTGAGGAAAACTATCCTAACAATATAAAGACTTTGCTGCCATACGCTATCAATGAGTTGCAGCGTTTTGGCGGCAACACCATCTTTAATTTGGTGCGTGGCCACGGAGTAAGTTATCGAGAAATACTTGAGGACGTATGCAGAAAGCTGAAGGTTAACTTCAATAAGGACAACTCTACAGAACTGTTGGAACAGTATATGCTGCAAAAGTTTCTGATTATGTCAATAGACAAGATGACAGACGAAGACGCACGTCATCTGAGTGCAAATCTCAGTAAGGAGGCTCTGAAACAACAGATTGGTTTGCTAAAGGCTGGTTCTCCAATATTTATTCGCCTCATCACCATGCTTGTGGCAAACATGGCCAAGAGCTGGGGGCTGAGACAAGCTGGCGCGCTTGTTGCTAGGTTTGCAGGAAGCAGAGCTTTCGCAATCCTTACAGGTCCTATTGGTTGGGTGTTGACGGCTATTTGGACTGCATTCGATGTGGCAGGTGCTGCCTATCGCGTAACTATCCCCTGCACCATCACTGTTGCCTATCTACGTGTTATATCTGATATAACAGAAGAAGAACTTGATGATATATTGAAATGATTCACTATTGTTATTATTGTGGGGCAGAATTGAAAGTCAATCAGCTAAACTGTCCCAAGTGCGGTCACTGCTGCATCCTAGACGAAATGGAAGTTGCTGAAAAACTAGGAAGAGACGAGAAAGATGGTTCTAATGCACCTTCCAAAACTCTTAACGGAGTTTTGACAGCCCAGCAAATTGAAGCCAATACACAGTGGACGAAGTATCGTTCCGGTCCTTGTGGTCGTTCCGCCCATGGATATGCAGCTGAAGATGCAAACGGTCTTAACGATGTACTTTGGGGTAAAAACGTGGAATTTAGCGGAAGGGATAATTCAAAGAATGGTCCTGACCGTATAGTTGACGGACAAAAGATTCAGACGAAATATTGCAAGACGGCACAGGCTAGCGTTAACGCAGGTTTCGATCCCCAAACAGGCATGTACGCATACGAAGGCCAAGTATTGGAAGTGCCTAGTGACCAGTATGATGAAAGTGTGATGTTGATGCGCGAGAAGATTGCTGATGGCAAAGTGCCTGGACATACGAACCCAGATGATGCCACAAAAATCATCAAGCGAGGTGATGTGACCTATTTACAGGCGAAGAATATTGCTAAAGCCGGTAATATCGACTCGTTGATATTTGACGCAAAGACGCAAACCATCACAGCATTGTCGGCTTTTGGAATTTCGTTCGCCATAAATCTGGGTATGCTCATCCTATTCCATAGTAGAAACAAGGAAGATGTCAAATACTCGATGAAGGCTGCTTTTCTAAGAGGCTTGGAGAACGGAACTATCGCTATGTCATCGGGTATTCTAACATCACAATTGTTACGAACCACTTTTGGCAGAAACTTTGCTGCTGCTATGCAGTGGAGTGCAAAGAGCGGAGTGAACTACATCTATCAATTTGACGCAGGCAGGCAACTTATCCATAAATTAGTTAAAGTTCTATTCAACAAAGACATATATGGTGGAGCTGCCAAAAACGCCGCAACACGCTTCTTCAGGACTAACGCTATAACCAATTTTGTGCTTTTTGTTGTTGTTAATACTCAAGATGCTTATTACTATTTCATCAAGAGTGGCATGTCGGCCCCACAGTTTATTGAGAACCTAGTTGTGTCTGGCACTGGATTGGCAGGTGCCACCCTAGGAGTTTTCTTGGGTTCTGCGTTAGGCCCATGGGGGGCAATTGGCGGTGGATTAGCAGGTGGTTCAGCTTTTTCATGGACATCGAAGAAAATAGCGAGATATATCCGTAAAGATGACACTGAGAAGATGTACCAACTAATTAAGGTTGCACTGCTTTGGTTAAGCCACGACTACATGATACAGAACAAAGATGAGTTCAATAAGTGTGTCAATGCTATTACCCATGAGGGGGCGATAGACACAACATTCATCAGAGCTATGTATTCTATAGGCAAAGAAGATGATGATGACATGCTGAGGGTACAGATTGCTTATGAAAAGCTTGAATACTACTTTGGGGCAGTCATCAGACAGAGAAAAACCGTGCGATTAATGAGGAACCAGCAACTGCTGCTTGATTGTATCAACGAATTGGGTGAAGACATCAAGCAAATAGAAGAAGAGAAAGAGCAGTGAATGTAATAGAAAATATGTATAGTGTACAACAAGAACGAATGAATTATGATTAGAGGATTAACTTTGATGAAATGCACAGAGTGCGGAAAACGTTTTTGGGGACCAGACATTGAATTGTGCGCATCAACATTAAGCCAACCCCTCCATTGTCCGAGGTGTGGGAGTTTCAGGACTCGTCCGTCAAGGCTGGTCAGGCCTTTCACTTTAAACACAGTTTATAAGAAAATATGGGATCAAATGGAAACAAAATAAAGAGGAAGAATGAAATGATTTCAGGAGGCGGACACAAAATGTCTGCCTCTCTCTTTATCTTTGCAGCCATAAATTGAATTATAACAAATAAGAACATTATTATGGCAAAGAAAGAAACTATCGACTTGGAAGTCATAAAAGGAATGCATCCTGATTGCTTTAACACTCCTGAGGATATTGCTAACTTAGGGTGTGATTACTGCAATGGAGAAGGAGTCAATGAGAATTGTGAAATAGGTCGTACTCTTCTTGAAAAAGCAGCAGAAATGGGATGTGTGTATGCAATGACAGCTTTGGGTTATTTGTATCATGATGATGAATATGATGGGCATGATGATGAAATTGCTTTTGATTGGTTCGTGAAAGCTGCCACAAATGGTGAATTGGAAGCTGGTTTTATGGTTGGCGAGTTCTACGATAATGGATATTATGTGGAGAAAGATGAGACTATGGCCTTTTATCAGTACAAATTAGTCGCCTATTATGGATTTGCTGAAGCACAATTCTATGTAGGGGTTGACTATGAATATGGCATTGGGGTTCCACAAAATTATAAATTGGCTGTGAAATGGTATCAACTGGCATGTAAACAGGGAAACGCGGAAGCGATGAACAACTTAGGAATGAAATATGTGAGAGGCC
>JAEEOD010000046.1 GCA_016284115.1 Bacteroidaceae bacterium | reverse complement strand
ATGTAATGTCTGTCTGTATCAACTGATACGTCCTGCGATAATAACACGCATTCTCTGTATGTCCATAATGTGATTAATCGGCCTATGATGGTTCTCAGCATCAGTTTCAGTTTCCAAAGGATAAGGTTCATCGACTTCTGCTTTCGACACCCATTTATTATCTGCTTCCATGAAGGCATTTTGTGAAAGTTATATTTCCGATGAAATCGCTCATGTACTTCTTCACAAAAGGGCTGGAAGTACTCTGTCCAACCTACTCCTGTAGCGAAATTGGCATCTTCAGAATAGAGCTGGAACTTGACACGATGATCTAGGCAATAGAGCATAGCATTTACCATATAGTTCATCTCTGTGAAGAATCCGCAATCAATACCGATACGACATACCATTTTCCTACTAAATGACTCGTTCACCTTTCGGTAGGATGACAAATCTAATTCTTTCATTTCTATTTGTTCTTATGTATTTGTTTTTTTTGCAAAGTTATAGCTTTTTTGCCAGTAAATAGTCACATAGCATATGGAAAATCTGAGAGGAAGATATGTATGCAACATGCAGATAATCAATGAGTTACACAACTGTCTCGAGATTTTTCTATGGAACGGTGATATCAATAGTATGGAAAGAGTATGATATACTATTAAGGTGCCTAGACATTTCTGTCCAAGCACCTATTATAATAAGATGAGAGAGGGCATTTTATTTCACCCACACCTTCTTTCCATCCACGATATTGATACCCTTCTGAGGTGCAGAGATTCGTTGTCCTTGGAGGTTGAAAATAGCCTTCTTGGTTGGTGTGTGTGAAAGAGGTAGTATATCATTAGAATATATACTTACTTCACGGTCATAGCTAGTTGTCAAATTGTGAGTTCTTATGGTGGGATGATAGAACACCCAACAGTCGGTTCCTCCATCAGGGTATCTGCCTACAGTTTCTTTCGATGAATGTGAGTTGTAGTGTATCGAATCTTTCCAATTACCATCTGATGATTGCAGAATCAGGGTATTGTTGTCATTATTCTTCAGTTTGAATGGTAAATGCAACTCCGACACAGATGGTTTTTCATCGCACCACACAATCAGGTGTTCATTGGGCTGTATCATCGTATTTACATTATTAGCTGCATTGATTTGATATTGTTCGGAATCCTTTCCGTCTGTAATAAAATACCACTGAGATACATCAATTGGTTCCATACCTCGGTTATATAACTCAATCCAATCAGCTCTTTTGCCATAGTCGTTTACATAGATGTTATTTGCGGCACTAATTTCGTTGATGCAGAGAGGCGATACGTTATCTGTTGCTCTTTCGAAGACTGCTATGTAAGTACCTTTTGTCTGTATTTGTAATGTTTTTTCATGATTCACCCACCTGCCCTGCTGATCTGTCCATCCAATGAAGCGATAGCCTTCAGCAGAGTTTGTGTTAACCGATATGGGACCGAACAGTTCTCCTGAGAACTTGCTGAAAGGCACATCAATGCCTTCAATCTGAATGCTGGCAAATGCACAATTGGTACTGATATTCACATTGATGCTATTTGGAAGAGCGTATGCATGCATAAGTGATTGGATGCGCTCCTCCCTATGTTTTTCATCCCACATGGTTTCTTGTAGTTTGCGGTAGGTGATAGCGGTTGAGCGATTATCAAACGATAGAGCGTCCTTCACAAGGGCACAAATGCTGTCTGCAATATACATGCATCTCTCAGGAGTGTAAATACTTCCATTCAGAATGCAATAGGCTGTGACAAATTGGTTGCGGAATGTGCGATTTTGCTTGAGGTTGTTATAAAGAATCAACACCTCATTCGTATTGACTCCACTGATGGTTTCCACGTTGTTTGTTCTCTCCCAAGTTAAGTCTTGATCAAACAAAACAAAATGGAATTTACCATCTTCCCAAGAGCGATATCCTTTCACGTTGTTGTTGGTATAAAGCCAATCATAACTGCCAGTATAGCAGATAGTAGCCAAATAGCGTACAAACTCATCGATGTCCAATAATTCCCTCACACGCTCATATACCTCATCTGAATAGGCTTCATAGGACATCTGAATTAACCTGTCAAACACCTCAGGGGTTCCGCACTTTTGGTGATAACCACCGCTGCTATATTCAAATCCGTCCATTTCATCGTCATCGTAGCCATAGTTGGCTGCTCCATGAAAGCGGTTGTTTGGCTCACGAACATTCATCAT
>JAEEOD010000045.1 GCA_016284115.1 Bacteroidaceae bacterium | reverse complement strand
AGACGCAGACCATCACATACGATGATCGCCGTGCGGCCCTGACTGTTGTTGAAACATTGGAATATCAACCCCTGCTGCGTTTGAGTATAGTGGCTTGCAAACTGATACCAGGCATTGAGCATAGTCCGGTTATACTGCTCATAATATTCTTGGACGGGACGCAGCACGTCTGTTTCACTTAGCCATGCTACATAGATTCTTCTCATTGCCGTATCAATGGGAGCAAAGATATCCCTGTAGTAAGTTGCAAAATCATCCAATCCCGCTATCATATGTGGTTTCCCTATATCACATTTGAGCAAAGTTATCACGTCTTTCAACCACGGTGACTTGAACCGCCTTGCCTTTGTCGATGAAATACGCCGCTCAATATATTTCTCGGCAATATTGTACGGTTGGCCTCCTTGTAACATCTTGCTCAACTGACGGAACATCATCGCGTCAATGGCTGCAAAGGGATGGTCGGTATGGCAACAGAAAGGATCTGTCGATACCGGTATCTCATAGGCGTCCACATACTCACGTACCGTATCGTCCATCTCCGTACTTTCAACCATACGATAATACAAGCTGAGCAAGTTGTCCGAAATAGTGTTATCCAATAATTTTCCGAAGAGTGTGTTCACAAACTCTTTCGCAAAAATAACCGGGCTTTGCGGGGTGTTTGGCTTCCCGATTAGTCGGCAGGCTTCTTCCTGCATCAGCTGGAATACGCCTTCGTCCGACTCTTGCTTATATAATACAGGATCCTTCAAAAATTCAAGTATCATCTCGTCTGCTTTCATCGGATTAATGATACCCTGAGCTACGCCCCGCCACCAATTCTCATCCTTACCCTTATCCATTTTGGCGGCAAGAATCAGCCGCTGGCCGTCCACCATACTGTTGATACCCATCTCACGGTGTAGAAGACCTTTCAAATAGGCTTCCATATCGTCAAGGACAATGCAACCGCAAGTCGTAGCATACTCTTGCAGCTGTGTCAGTTTCCTTTTGGCTATCGTGGTGTAGAACACAATGTTTCTTTCGCGGTCGTCCCTTTCAGCATCCAAACGCGCTTGTAATTCCTCTCTCTTATTGTTCGCTTTCAGCAACGTTAGCCGCTTTGGCAGCAAAGATAGAAGAAAAGCTCCTTCTCCCTTTGTATCGGTAATCACCAGTCTGTGGCGTTCATCCAACAGCTGACGTATTTCTTTCTGAAACCATTGTTCAATCATATCAGATACTTTGTTTACCAGTCTGCATTCAAGTATTTCTTTAGCTGAGTATCTTTCAGCACTTCATAACTGATAATACCAGCTTGCTGCAACGGGGCAATGTTCTTGCCTACGCCATCATCGAGTTTAGGATTGTAGCCAGAACCTAAGAGTGAATCCACCTTCTCACAGAACTCGGACAATTCTTTAAGTTGTGCACGGACCTCTGCAGCTTCGGCCTTCTGGGTGGCATCACCTTGGAGCAACACTTGTAATCGATCACTTAGT
The DNA here is from genome assembly GCA_016284115.1 of Bacteroidaceae bacterium. Next base: position 3,689 of record JAEEOD010000045.1, on the reverse strand, counting down.
GCTGCCTCACGATTGGCTGCATACACGCTTTTGATACGCATGAGAGTGTCTCGTTTCCAAGTATAGATGCTGATATACAACTCCAGGGCATGATGCGGCCCACTAGTAATATGCCAAATGAATGGGGTCTTTGACATATTTGGGAATAAATTTAGATAATCACTTAGTTGCTGGAAAAAGCGGTCGCTAAGATAGCGCTCAAGGTTACCACCACATAATAGTGAAAATACCTGGGAGATTTGTGCTGCATTATAGCCCCGTTCTACCATTTCCGCTTCAATACGTGGTGCCATTTGTTGCTCTCCAGCATTACCCACAAGTGGAATCACACCGTCATCATCCTTAGCCAAAAGCGAACGAATGATGTCTGTAATCAGTTCGAAGAATAACGCTTGAGTACGCTGAGGAGGAAGTACACCCGAATTACAGAACTGCCACCATACTTCCACGGGATTCATCTTATGATTAATACAGAACTCCTCCCATTCCTTGTTAGTCTGATAAAGTACCTCAAAATTACCTATTTTGGGCATATCATCACTCTCTTCTAAATTCTGTAAATGGTCTATTACCTCATTAGAAGGTTTAAACTCGCTTTCTTCTGTCAACCATTGGAGGTAATGCATCTTTGCAGCATGACTTACTGGTAAATCACCAATAGGAATCCCATCATCTTTGAGAACCATTTGTCTGTCATGCGAACTTAATGCATAAATGTCAAATACTATTGTGTTTATAATAGATTCATTTAATAATACCTGAGTTATCAAAGCGTTTTCACTTCTGTAATATTGGGAAACAGAACGAATCACATCCATATTAGTAACTATAGGAGAACAGGTATACAAAGGTTCTACAATGGAATATTGACAAATATGCTTTTTGATGGCTATATTTTGCTCAGCAGCAGCTTCAACTATAGCACTTTTTTCATTGTTACTATAGAAAAATGGAATACGAGAAATATCACCTGCTTGAAGACCAGAAGTTGGATTCAAGCATTTTAAAATATAGTGACAAAGAATAGAGTTAAGTATTCCTATTGTATATGAAGGTGTTGCTTCATCAAATAAAGATGGAGACATAGAATCAAAGGTGTGATTTTTGTCTAAATACCTAAATGATGATCCTTTTGTTCCGGCTTTACAGAAAGTAATGCCTGAACGTAATTGATACGATGGGTTTCGAATAGTTGCTTTATGATTGCCTTTCTCATCTACAAAGTTCTTAAGTTCATCACCATTCTTTCCCCATAAGATAGTTACCCAATCATTGCCATACCATTTGTTATAAGGGCCACCCTTGGCATGACGAACCCATTTCAAACCGTCTTTAACATAATCCTTGGATATATTGTCACTACCTATTTCCCACCAAAAACGGAGGAATCTATCATTGTCACCTGTGGAAATTCCGCTTGCGACCTTAAGATATTCACCAATTGTCTTGTTCTTGAATTTCTCTCTAAATTCATCCGAAATCCAATAAATGAAAGGGTATGATTTGATACTTTTCAATTTAGACTGAGGAAGTATGTAGACACGATCATTAACTTCGCCATCGCATAAATCTGCATAAGCCTTAAACAAAACATCTTTCCGTTTCATCTCGTAGAGGTCATTCAGTTTTATAAATGTTGATAGACCTTTTGACCTCGTTTCCTTATCAAGTATAAACATTGCACTATCAACTCGTGCAAACGAAGAAAACATCCCTAAATAACCCCATTCAACAAAAAGACTGATGTGAGTTTCACTTAATATGTATTTTCGGACATCCTCAAATGTCTTGATATACATGAAAGTAGGAGGATTAACCATAGCTATTTTTCCGTCTTCCCCCGCCAACTCACAGCACCGCTTAATAAAACATGCATATAGATTAATATTAAACTTCCATGGACGACGATAATTCTCTTCTATGAAAGCTTTCAGTTCTGTGCCGAAATCACCGCTGTCGGTATATGGCGGATTAGCCACCACCGTATCATACTGATGACTGATGATGTCGAGGAAGGACATTGCCTCATTCATCTTCAAAAGTGTATAGGGGTTGGAGTTCAATTCTCCATATTTTTTCACCAGATTATGCAACTGTGTCTTCATCTGGTTGCGGTCATCGAACAGTCCTTGCATTTCCTCGGCCTTGAACAGCGGATGGTTTTTGTCATTTGGTGCAAGTTCATTCAGTTGCTCTTCCACTCGAACCAGAGTGCCAAACTTGTAAGCCTGAGCCAGATCTGTCCAGATTTTCCGTGCAGCGTTGTTCAGTCGTACAGTCCATGAAGTATCATAACCGAAGATTTTCTCTACCTCTTCATATGGTGGAAGATAGAATCCGGAGCAAACAACTCCTGTATGATGTGGTTTTCTTGCACGACGACCGCCAATTTCCCATGCTTTGATGAGCAGTCCGATTTGTGCCATCTGTACGGCTCTCTCATCAAGGTCTACGCCAAATAGGTTGTTCTCTATTATGAGTGCTGGTATTTCTCGTCTGGAATAGTCTGCACCGAAATTCTCTATCTGATCAATATACATTTCATAAAGCAGTAAGAAGGCATAGAGCAAGAAGTTTCCAGAGCCACATGCGGGGTCTAAAACCCGTATCTCATGCATCTTCTTGCGTTGCCGTACCTGTTTCGTAGGACGGTTTGCAACCATTATGCGCCGCACTCCTGTGACAGGGTCAGGTGCATCAATATGGCTCTCAGGATACATTTCCAGATAGATTTTCCCCAATGAGTTATCAACCAGGAACTTCACCACCCATGATGGAGTGTAAACCTGACTTTGTAGTGAAACACGGTCATATTCAACCTTGTCGCCGCTTTGCTTGAACTTAACCTTCTCGGCCTGATTAAAATTCTCATAGAGCCACCCCAGTATGTCGTCTCCTTGCCATGAAGTAGCGGTTTCTGAATCTTCTTCTATGGCGTTGAATGCATGAATAATCTCATTCAACTCATCTGCAGTTGGCATCATAGAGTATGGATAGTCCTCGCGGTAGACTGGAATATGTTCAGACAATTCCCTAAACTTGTCAGTAAAGAACGACACTAGACCGTCACGTTCCATCGTCCGGCCTGCGGGGTTTTCTTCCAACCATGCTTGATGAGCTGTGGAAAGCCCGCCGTTCTCTGACCGCTGTTTAATAACTTCAGGGAAGAGTTGTTTCTGCTCCATCAACTTGATAGCTGCCAGACGGTTAAACAACGTAAAAACACATTGCTTCAGTGTGTACTCACGCGCTTCTGCAAAATTGCCTTTTTTCTCCTTAAGGTGTGTATTGTTAATTTCTATAATTCTTTGCCTGAGTATTTCATCCTCAGACGACAATCCACCACGCTCTTCATATTGTGACAGTCCAATACCCAGTCGCTCCATCTTTCCACTGAAGGATCGATGGATGAGAAACCTGATGCCAAGTACGTGATCAAGTAAGTTCATATCTCTATTCGTTTTTAGTTATTGAAATCAAGTTCGTCGCTAGCATCAAAACTCTGGAGCATTGATAATTGTCCAGTAAGCCATTGCCGATATTCTGACACGGAGCATTTGCCTGACGGCAAATAGGAGCGCATATTGCGGGTCTTGGGTTTCGGTTCTGGCTTCGGATCAGGATCTCCCGGCTTCGGATCTGGCTTCGGTGTTGGTTTGGGATCGGTCTTGACAATCTCCGACTGCCAG
>JAEEOD010000044.1 GCA_016284115.1 Bacteroidaceae bacterium | reverse complement strand
CAAAGTCAACAATTCTGATATTCTCCTCTACGGGGGAGAAAAACCCCATCTCATATAAATTCAGGGTTACACTATTATCCGAATTGATGATATCAAGTTTCTCTTTGGGTATCTTATAAGCCCTCTTGGACGACCTTTCTGGATGACTATAAGTATATTCATTGATTATATTAGTTGTCATATCAGAAATACGCTCCCGAAATATTGTGGATAACTCCCTAAAGTCATTGCTGTCAATGATTGAATCACCAGCTTGAGCTATTTCCCTGAAACGGTCAAACATACTCACCAAGTTAAATTCTCCGCCGTATTCCTTTAGCAAACGGTATTCGTATGCTTTACGAAGATAATAATCGTATAACAGCAAACGACTCTTGGCCTTTTGTTCCATGTTCTCCAAGTACAGCATAGCGTTGAGGTCGCGCTTGCTGTTCCCGACAAAGACATCGCGACGGAAAGCATCAAGAGCAAGGATATTAGTGCTTATATCAGAAACAGTGGTTGTCATATCTGTAAAAACCTGATTGATATGATTCACCAGTTCTTCTTTTTTGTTGTTTAGTTCGTTAAATTGATTTTTTAATGCGTGCCAATAAGGATTACTGGCAATAAGTTTATTATACTCGGCTTGCACCTCAGAACTTGGAGCAGATGATTGAGATAGAATTTTATAGACATTGTTGATATTTGTCACTAAAGGATTAATCGATTTTTCAACGACTTTGTTGTACGAATTCAAAATATTAACCTGACCCGAACTATCTTTTTCTATGTTTTGTTTAATATCGCTCACTGGAATCTGACCTATGTCTTTTATTCCCGATTCTAAATAACTTCCATAGCTAGTATTACTACTGATGTTACTTGCCAAAGAAAGAGTTGTACTGATTGCTGTACCAACAGCAGTCCCCCAGCCAGGAACAACAGAAATTACATTCGCTATGGTCTGTCCAATACCAAAAAGCTTCTTCCATCGATTCTTTTTCTTCACATTCTTGATGGCCTTTGCCATCAATTGGTTCTGTAGATTTATAATCTTTCGGGTTAGCACCTCTATCATGCGATTAATCTCATCAGCCTCATCTTGAAGGACCGGTATTTCGAGTACCAAAGAATTCAGCAACTCCTGATTTACATCAATCTCACCCTCTGTAGTGTTGGCCGCAAACTGACTGGCCTTGACCTGATTCTGAAGCGTATGGTCAATGCGGTTCAGCCAATAATAAACATAAAGTGTTGATATAGCATTGTCTATCTCGTTATCAAAGTTTTTAAGATACGCCTCAAACGACAATAGGGGAACCCACCCTTCAGGATTGCCAAAGTAGTCCAGCCCTTGTTCCAATTTAACAAGCATGGCGTTGATTTCGAGCATATCTCTTTGTATCTCACATGATATATCAATGCCGTCAGGACTTTCATTATCTATGAGGTTGAATACTGCTTCGTCATCACTGTGTTTCAGATACTCATCAATTAAGGCGCGATACTCATGGCATTTCTCCAAAGTAAATTCCGTGTAGTTGTTGATGAAGGCATCGTTTGCATGACGGATAACAGCCGAGATATAGTAAGGATGCAGGTAGGCGTATGGCCTATCCAGGAACTCAAAGAGCCCCGACTGCCCAACGTTGCCGTATTCTATGGCGGGACCTAAATTCGTTGAACCATCCGAAGCAACATCGTATCTGACACCGCTACTCCCTCTTGCAAAATCACAATAATCACTGAGGTCGATTGTCGCAGTCAAAGTTCCGCCATTTCCGCCATTACCTGGTGTTCCGTTTCTGTTCGTACTCTGGCCTTTCGCTCCGTTCATGATAAATCTGCACCCCATATTCCCCTTGAATTCCTTGATGAACAAGGTGATGTTACCAGCATTGGCCCCATCATTTCCTTCGCCATCTGTCAGTGTTTCTTCTGAAGATGGAGTAGTATTGATGGACGCTGTCGAATTTCCAGAGTTTTCGAAAATAAGCTCCTTGGCATGAACGGTAATGTTGGTTTGCGGAAAACGGAGTGCAGAACGGACTATTAGCCTCTCGGCATAGATATTTAGTTCATAGATGTCTTCACGTCCATTCAACCCCCAAACTTTGTTTTG
>JAEEOD010000043.1 GCA_016284115.1 Bacteroidaceae bacterium | reverse complement strand
TGATCGACCCGTCATCATTATGCGTTGTAACTCTAACCCTACCACGGAGTAACACAAAAGTCTCATCTTTAGTTGGATGCCTATGTATGGGCACTTCTGTCCCGGGTTCAACGGCATTCAGAAACCTATGACACTTCTCACCAAGACTCTGATGAAAGTTATAATTCATTCGCAGCCTCGGTGATGACTTCGCCTTTTCCGTTACCGCATTAAGCAGATTCTCGTCAATTATCATAGAGCTATTTTGCTTTTGTAAGTACATAGGTCAAAAAAAACTTAGGTGCATCTATCGGAAAAATGAAAGCCATCCCTAAGAACTCCCAGAATCTACGCCAAAGCGATACTATTTGATACTTCAATCCTTCGTACTTTACTCTATAGCTCAAATCATTGTTATGTCCGAAGTTGCCACATTCCAAGATGCGTCTCAAAACTCGTTCAACTTTAACTTTAAACCGTGAATCATAGAATGGCATAGCATCTTCTGGCATGCCCAATATTTCCACGGCCAATGATGCAAACACTTTCCATTCCGTCATTAAACCCATCTTGTGTAACCGTTGTTCTAATAGTTCAACGTTGAGTTCTGAGCGATATACCCATAACAGTCTACACCAATCACTGATTTGCCTCAAGCCCACTCCTTCAATGAAAAAATGATGCAAGAAGTGGGTAAAGACTAACATCACATCATTATCAACTGCAGGAAGGTATATCTCTGTGCCATCATAGTTCCAGACCCTTACTTTACCTTCACTTGTCGATTCTTTTATCGCAACATCTATCACAGTATCAACACACCTTGATAGCAAAAATGGCATCCTGCCATGAAGCTCTACTTCAAACCCATGTATTGTTAAAGCTTGATGTTTTGTTAGCGTCTCTTCTTCAGCCACCGCATCCGATAAAGGTTTCAACACTTTTTTTGCCTTTTCATAATTCTCAGAATCGAGCAACAAATCAACATCACCTGACGCCCTCCACAACGGCCGTTCGTAACACTGAGCAATACCTTGACCTTTTACGAGCAATGCAGATACTCCTTCTGCCCTTAGTCTTTCAACCAGCCATTTTAGAAATACATTCATATGCTGATTGCGTTGCTCTAACTGTAGTGTCGAACCGACAAATTGAAGAATAATTTCTTTTGGGGTATTATAGTCAGTAACATGTTCCAACCCTGCGGAAACAAGTCCTATTACAGATTGCTCCTCTGCAAGATGGTATATTTCACTGAAATCCACCTCGCCATATTGCGAGAGCCGAGCCTCTTTTTCCCAAAGACCAGCTCTTACTAAGACAATAAATGCTTTTGTGTTATTGTCAAATGATTTCCCCAGCATATTCCATGTTCTTCCCGAGAACAGTACAAAGTATCATCTGAATATCCTTAATAAAAGAATAGTGGCGGTAATAATAACAATTTAAACGCACTTTATCCGGGTAGATTACCGTGTCGTTATATTCTACTGCAATCTCTTGCATAGGTCGAGTGTCTCCATCCTTTTGCTTCTGAGCCACATACTCAGAAATCATCTCATCTTCGAGTCTGTATTTTAATGTAGCAGGACCAGTAATACCGGGACGTAACTTCAAAACGTCTCTGTCTTCACCTACCAGTTTATCAGCATACCCTGGTACATCTGGCCTTGGTCCGACGAAGCTCATATTGCCAATGAGGACATCCCAAAGTCCTGGCAGCTCGTCCAGTTTCCAATGCCTAAGTTTCGCCCCCAGAGGAGTAATACGACTATCGCCTGCCACACTCACGGTACTACCATTATGTTTAACAGTCATTGTGCGGAACTTGTGGCATTTGAATAGATTGCCTCCTTTACCTACTCTCTTTTGCACAAAGAAAGCAGGGCCTCCGGGCACTTTTACCTTCTCCAAAATAGCCACAACAAATAATACCGTCCACAAAAAAACAATTCCTATAAATGAAACATCTCTGTCAAAAAGCCATTTCAATATCATAACGCTAATCTGGAAGTATTTCTAAATACAATTCATTATGTGG
>JAEEOD010000042.1 GCA_016284115.1 Bacteroidaceae bacterium | reverse complement strand
ACGCATCATCACATGAAATATACCAGTGCTAGATAATACAATTCAAGTATGCTTATCGTGTCAATTTAAGCAGATGCCACTGACCTGTCCCCTGGCATTTCTTGGCAGGGATGAACCAGGCTCAATAGCGTTCAACATCCGCTGACTATTGTCAGAATCCGAATTTCTCAAATCAAGATTCATTCTCAATCTGGGAGCGTTCTTGGCCTGTTCGGTCAAGCCATCAAGTATTGCTTGCGTAATCTTCATACTACTCATCTCTCCGTGATCGTCCCCATTGTGGAAAAAATAAGTAACTGCAAAATTGCCAAAGCAGCGAGAGCAAACCAAACTTGTTTGAAGTTTGCCGAGCCGTGATGGCATTCGACAAAGTCAACTGCCAGATGGCTTTGAGTATCTTCATAACTCATAACATGATGCCCTCAATTCTTTGAGTGCCTTGTCAATTTCTTCCATGGGGTATTGGCCACCCCACATCCTGCTTACATACTCTGGAGTGATGCAGCCGAAGTCCATCGAACAACTCCGTGCCTCGTTCTCCATCAGTTCTTTCAGTCTCTCAACAATCTGTTCCATCCCTGAAATCCGTGTTCGACAATTAATGAGTAATTTGGAAATTCGTGTTTACCTTTCCGACACAATCACCCAGAAAGTCTTAAAAATCAAGCCTAAATCGTAGAAAAAACTATGTTTCTCAACATATTCTAAGTATAGTTTAATCTTCTCCTGCATGATGACCTCGATGTAATACTTTTCAGGATCCTCCGCTTTCTCCATCAGTTCATTCTCATTGCGAAACTTGATAGAGGCTGGGTCAGTGATACCTGGACGCACATCCAGCACATGCATCTGTTCGGGAGTCCAATAGTCCACGTAATGACGTACCTCCGGGCGAGGGCCTACCAGTGACATATCACCAATGAATACGTTAATCAACTGTGGCAACTCATCGAACTTGAACTTACGGATAAAGTACCCGCTTCGTGTCACGCGAGGATCATGACCACCGATGGTAACGAGGCTCCCCTTGTCAGCGCCAACCCGCATCGAGCGGAACTTAAAGATACGGAAGTCCTTGTTTCCTCGCCCAACCCTCACCTGACGGTAGAACACAGGCCCTTTTGAGTCCATTTTTATCCAGATGGCCAAAATCATAAATAGCGGACTGAGCACAATCAGTCCCAATCCGCTCGCTATAATGTCAAACAGCCTCTTCACGCACTCTTGATAATATCAACAAAGTTGCTGATTACATACTCTACATCTTCATCAGATAGGCATGTATGCAGCGGCAGCGTCACCTCATTCTCAAACAGATGATAAGCATTAGGATAGTTGGCAATATCAAAGCCAAGTGCCTTATATGCAGTCATCATCGGCAGCGGCTTATAATGAACGTTTGTCGCAATGCCTCTTTCAGCCATTTTCTCAATCACATGGTTTGTCTCTTCACGAGTTTTACCCAACAGCCTTACTAAGTACAGGTGGTGACTTCCGCAATGGTCAGCGTCTTTGTGATTCAGCACAGCCACATTCAAATCTTTCAATGCTGCATTATAACGCTCAACAATTTCATACCGTCTCTTCAGCATCTCAGAATAACGTTCAAACTGCACCAGTCCAAGTGCAGCCATGATGTCCGTCATGTTGCACTTATACCACGGACCGATAATGTCATACTCCCAGGCACCGAGTTTAGTTTTTGCTAGTGCATCCTTGTTCTGGCCATGCAGGCTAAACAACTGCGACAGTCTATACAGCAATTCATTCCATGTCTCTCCCTCCTTCTTGGGCACCGTAGGCATGTAATCCACATCCGTAGGTACAACCTCGTTTCTGAAGGGCAGATTCCATGTCATTGCGCCACCTTCAGCCGTTGTGAAGTTCTTCACGGCGTGGAAGCTGAATGACGAGAAATCCCCAATGGCCCCAGCCATTGCCTTAACTTTCTGCAATTTCTGTTCTTTCTGCGTGACCATCTTCCATGCGCCAAACGAGTGTGCACAGTCTGCAGAAACAATAATCCTGCCTATCTTTGCCTGCAGCGCATTGTTAGCTTTAAACAGCCCCTTCTTGCGTTCTACAATCTCATTCACTCTTTCATAATCTGCTACCACACCTGCCAAATCCACAGGTGCAATCACCTTGGTCTTTTCAGTAATCGCCTGCTCCAGCTGTTCATAGTCCATCTCCACGCAGTCTTTCTGGCTGTCCACGAACACAATCTTTGCGCCCACATGTTGCACCACCGAAGCAGTAGCAGTATAGGTATAAGCCGGTACTATCACCTCATCCCCAGGCCCTACGCCCAGAAGATGAAGCACCATCTCCATCGCAGCCGTAGCCGAGTTCAAGCATACTGTTTTATCCGTATGTATATACTCCGAAATCTCTTGTTCCAATTTCTTTGTACGTGGACCGGTAGTAATCCATCCTGAAAGAATCGCCTCTCTTACTTCTTTTGCCTCTGCCTCCGTCATATCAGGGGGAGAGAAAGGAATATTCCTTAGTTTCATATTCATTTATAATATTGCATATTAATGTTTTTCTCTCTTTTAATTTCTTTCTGAGCATCTTAGTCCCTTGTCATTATATCAAAGAGATTATGAATTATTATCTTTAAACACTTGTTCAAGTATGTTCAAGTCATTATCACCATGAAGGTTTGACAGCTGTGGTCTCACCTGACAAAGATATTTCCTTGGCCTATCGTGATACCTTTGGTCTCTCTTTATCTCTAAGAAATGCATCTGGAACATGCATGCGCCAACAGTTAACCTGATTGCATTTTTACCTGTGTTCGTCAGCTCCAGATTGATGCAACCACAATAACCTGGCTCTAACCGCGATAGTATATTTAGCCCTAATCGCGCATAAGAACTACGCATATTTGCCAATGCCATAAGGTCTGTTGGCATTTTGAAATATTCCAGGCTTGATGCTAATATAGTCTGGCTTGGGTGAAGTATAAAGGTATCGCCCAACTGTCTACGTGTCTCTTGAAAGAAGTTATTTAGATTACCTGTCTTTCCATCACGTATAGATGCGTCAATAAATGGGTCACGCCCTTGTATAGAAGCCAAGAAATCACAACCTAACCTAAAATCAACAGATACACTACTGATTTGCGATTTCTCCAGCAAAGGGCTGATTACCAGCTCGCCTCGGCAGATTCTACCTTCTATCTCATCTTTTGTCAGAAACATAGCCTTATCATATTTTACCTTTAGCAGCTTCCCATTCCGTTATTATTAGATAATTACTGATTGATTTTTCTATCAGATTATTCACGATGGTATAAACTTGATCCAAACCAAGAGGATGAATAAGGTTATTTGCCTTTTCAAACTCTTTAGCACCCATCATATAGACATTCCACCCCATCTTAAATATAGACAACATCTCATCTGTACTTTTCAGAGTTGTAGGAACTAGACCTAACATATTACTATTGTCTAGTTCAACGTATCTTTTGGTAAGCCCATGTTTTGTTAATGCTAACGTCTTTTCAAAAATAATTTTCAAAACGACATTTGCATCCGGGCCTTTGCAAAAATCCTCATACATGAGTTTTCTCTTTCCGTAGGAAGGATGTTGAGGATCGTCTGCATTAATGTCATCACAACTATATTCAAGATAATTCAAATAGTTCTCTCCGACATATTGTGCGCCAAACAAATCAGCGAAGTATTCCATCAAGAAAAACAAAAGATACCCCGCAGGAATGTATGTCACAGGTGCTCCTGGCGTTGATGACACGATGAATGGTGGCACAGATGGTACGAACCATGGATCAATTTTCACTCTTTCTCCACCCACCCAAATATTAAAAAGATCATAAATTAACCTCTCTGATATTTTATATTTCGCATCAACAAAATGGCCAAGTTCATGAAATAGGCATACATTTGTAAGGTAATCCCTAGCCAACTGTCGTGGCATTCTCACTCGAAGAAGTATATATTTGAATTCTACGCCCAATTTTGCTTTTAAGGTGACATAGAACAAGCGAAAATCTTCTACCTGTGGTATAATTGCATAAGGTCCCTCCTCCATAACAATGATGTAGTCATCAAAGTCAGAAACCCATTGCCTTGCTGCAGTATTCAAACATTCAATGAGTTCATGGGGTACACTTGAAATCGTATTATTGTCTAGCAAAGCCAAGCTGTCCTTAAAGAACTCCAAAACTTTGCGGAAGAATCTCAGTTCATCCTTTGTATAAGAAGGATCTGAGAAGTTTTTCTTCATCAGCTCTTCATACAATAAACCTAAGCACTCATGGAATTGCTGCTTACGCTTATCTGAATAATGATTAAAGCGTGAACGATTCCAAGCATGTGTTAGTTGAGAGCGACTTAATTCTAGGTATTTAGGATTCATGGCATTTCAAAAATGTCTAACATCTTCTTTATATCATCAACTTTTAAGTCATCAGGATCAAGTTGCCCTATCCAGTCCGCACCTCTATCTTTAAGGAAAACAGAATAATCGAACAATTCCCTATCTATAGACAGGATGTTGGATGGCGATTGTAAGATTAGCTTAGCATCTCTTACAATCCTTGACACATACTGTCTGTATGTGAATTCCGTCTCTTCAATAGATACTTGCAACAAGATTCTAATACTTGTAAAATCCTGTTGTTTCGAAGACATTCCCAATACAAACGAATTATTGTCCATATGTTTTGATATAAAGAATCAAACTTTGCTTAATACTAAGTAGTTTCAATAGGTAGATGAATATATCGATTAAGGATGCAATTGTATCTCATAATCCCCTTTGCCTGTACCCCAACTGTCTTTACCAGATATTCTTAGTAGGCCATCTTCATACTTAAACTTGCAAAAGGCAGTACTTATTTCACAAAAATATATAATTGGATCTATACCACTAATAGTTAGAGACATCCCACCGTATTTGTCAGTACCGTAAAACATACTACACCGCGGTATGTCAATAGCCTTACCATGCGTTTTATCTATATAAACACCTTGAGCTTTGAACATAGTGATGATGCCATTATCGTTTTCAATTTCACACAGAGACAAAAAGTTTTTTACTGCATCCCAATTGTTCATTATTTCTTTCTGTGATAACATCTTACCTGCTAATTTGATTAATATTTTGTATTTGCGTCAGTTCTATCGTTCTGAATGTAATCCTGTATCTTTCATTTCAATTCTTCCTTGACAGATATTCTTTCGCCCTCCTTACAAGCGACCTTCCATACCTTGGTAAGAAGTCGAATACGTATAAACCAAGTCCAGACTTAACTGTCTCATCTATTGCAAATTCATTTCTGAGCAAATCTTTATCTCGAACCATTCTTGAGTTCAGGAATTTGGCATCATTCATCACGTTTTTCTCGTGCACCACCTCACACCACATCCTCAAGCCCTTGATATGCTCCATCTTCGCACCCTCAATTCTATTGATATAGTAGTGACTCCCATACCCAAAAATACCTTTCATCGTGGCAGGATTCCCCGTCTCCACTACGCTTACAAAGTGATTTTTGGAGTAGACAATTCGCATCATGTATTTATCTTCCGTATAATACTGGTAGCCCTCATCATAAAAGACGAAAACACCATCATTCAAAGCACAAACCCTCTGCTGCAAATCCTCTACAAACCTCACATTCAGCGCATCGTCATTATCCAAATAAGTAGAAACCACCCTCTTTGCGCACAGCCGCTTCACCATTTCCGTCCTAAATATCTCCGCAAAATATCTTCCATTCTCAGGTTCCACGAACACAGGAATCAATTGTGGGCATTCTTTCTGATATTCAGCAATTCTCGACCTGAAGGGCTCTGGCGTCAAACTGTCAAACAGCACTATCCAATCAAAATCCTGGCACGTCTGGCTCTTAACAGCAGGCAAGCAATACTTCTCAAACAGCATGAACCTATGTTCCAGCCATTTCTTCGTCCTAACCCTCCGTCCGTCTTTAGCCTTATCCCATAAAAGAAGGTTGAACCGTGTCAGGATAAAATGTTGCAGTTCTGAAGACTTCATTTTACTCACCTCTCTCGGCATTACTTCATCCATAAAAAGAACACACGAAAAGAGTCTTTATAAATCTATTGGGAAATTTCGGCATGCCTCATCAAATCCCCACATCTGTGCATATTCAATACACATCAATTAAATAGCAATCTCACATTAATCCCTATCATCTTGGGTATCATCATCCGCATTTCTGATGGGGCGAGTTTATAATAACGGAAGCTATTCCTCATGGCGAATCGTAGTGTCTCCATCTTGTACCCTAATGCCGACTTCGCCTGATGATTATGTTTGCCAAAGTTACCCCCTCTGAAAACGTCACAGAGAATCTTCTCTTTCCATCGCCTATCCTCCTCCGTTATCTCCATCGGGAATTCCTCTTCAGGCAGTCCTAACTCATCAATAAGTATACTTCCAAAGGCTTTGTAACCATTCAGCATATTCAAACATTTCATGAATTCTGTCAGCTGCAGGCGGTCAATTTTGTCATGGTATGCATGCAAGAACACCGCCCAGTCGCAGAACTGCCTTAATGACACCCCTTCACGAATCAAGTGGAAGAACAGATGGACGAATAGATACGCCGCATTCATTGTTGGCGACAGTGTTCTAACCTCCACCCCATTCACCTTCACTGAATACTTCTGACACCATTCTCTCGCCTCCATTTCTGCCCACTGCTGCTGGTGTTTCTTACAGCCAAAATCAATAAGCCTGCAATGGAGTTCGTATGTAATACCATGATGGCTGAACGCAAATTCCTTCTCCGTCATTTTGTTAGGAAAATCCTCATCAGGAAAGACCAGCGCCGTCTGAGCTATCTGGGTAGTAAGGAAATCAATATCCCCTGATTGTCTTACATTTGGCTTCGGATAGAGGGAAGCCAGGGTCTGCCCCTTCACCACCAAGCATTCTAATCCAACATCTTGGCATTTATTCACAAACCACGCCAACTCTTTATTCACTACATTATTCTGTTGCTTTATTCGTTCCGTCAGTCCGACAGCTTCATAGATGGGCATTTTATCTTCCATACCGTCTATCTGCACAGCGTTCAGTACTTCAAAGACCAACCCCGCTACCGTCTGCTCATCTGCTAAAGCCATTACACACTGAAACTGATCAGCAGTAATACTATTTAAAGAAACATTCCCCCATAAAGATGAGCGAAGCAATGTAAACAACAGCCTTGATGTGTCAATCAGAGTGTTAGGCATAAGAAGGACTATTATTGATACCTTTCCTTTCTCTTAAACATGAAAGAATTAGGTCAATTGGCATTTGTCTTTACACCTCATAATGCTTAACATATTTCATCTTTTTATACGCATTTCCAAACACGTTCAAAACCATCAAAAATGTTGAAGTTATCATGTCCTTTTTCTGCGCATGGTGAAATAAACGATAATGCCCTGTGATTCGCTCAAGCTTATTATTCCGGGTAATGGAGTCCTTCCTCCTTCTATATCGTGCCAATGTCTCGTCCAGCAGATAGCACTCCGCCTTCTCAACAATCTTTAACCACATGGCCGTATCATTATTCATACAAATATCACTTATTTGAATTAACCCTACGTAATCTGCATCATACATCACGGTTAGGCATCCTGGCCAGCAGCAAGCATACATATCCATTTTCCCTATACGTTTCTTGCTGCTGACAAATACTCCCGTTTCCTTCGACTCTTCGTCTATCTCTATATAGTTATGACAAGAGAAATAGTAATTATTAGCCACCATGAACTCTATCTGATGTTCCAATTTGTTTGGTTCCCAAACATCATCACTATCGAGGAAAGCCACCCATTTCCCTCGTGCATTACGCAAGGCTGTGTTCCTTGCAATTGCCGCACCACTATGTCGTATGTTCTGAAAGACATTTATCCTTGAATCATGATCCTTTAATGCCATCACCCTCGCCAATGTGTCATCAAGTGAACAGTCTTCCACAAAAAGCAGCTCCCAGTTTTGATACGTCTGTGCCTGTATGCTTCTTATGCTCTCCTCAACATATCTCCCGCAGTTATACGAGGGCATGATAATTGACACTAATCCTTTGTCTTGCATATAGAATCTCAGATACTATTCTCTTCCACAAAGAAGTTTACATACCCAGCCAAACGTTTTAAATGGCAGCATGACTAATTCGACTATCCAATAAACGACACTCGGCATCCGGCCTGTCAATGACTTATATTTGCCCCTCATTATTATATCCTCCTTACAAAGACCGACGGCTGTACCGACACCATAACATAAATGCAGAGCGAATATTATTGCAGGCAAGAAAAGCAACGGCCAACGGAAGCCCTCTTTTTGAATGGCTCCTGTCAATGCAAGTAATAACACCAACAGGTAGGCTATTGCCAAAGTCCATAACGGCCAGGTCGCTATAGGCAATAAAACAAGTGCAGTAATAAGCGCAAAAATAAAGAGCAACGGAACGAGATAGAATATTGAGAAGGCCATCGGACATACAGCATGTGTTAGCCCCACCCAATAGCCATTTAGATATTTCTGACGAAGGAGGCCTGTCAGCGAACTACGATTGAATCTGTAAGAAACAATATCCGGTGAGAAAAAGAATTTAAATCCTGCCTTCCTCATTCTGTAGTGCATCTCATTGTCTTCCGTGCGCACCAGCCGCTCATCATATGAGCCAACAGTATCAAACACATTTTTCCTGTATGCAGCGAAAGCCAGAGTATCTGTATAGCGTGCGGTCTCGCCACGACGGAAGAAAGTAAAACCGCCACCAAACATAGAGTTCTCGGCCGACAGCAGCGTTCTGTTCCATGAATTGTCCTTCTGTAGCACACTCAACACTTTACCACCACAGATATCTTTCCCGCTTGCAATCTGTCGCATATTCTTTGAAATGAAGTCTTTGGGAAACTTTGTATGTGCATCAACCCTAAGCACCACATCGCCTCCCACTTCCTTCAGTGCAACATTCCAACCGCAAGCCAAGTAACGCTTGGGATTGTCAAGCACAAA
>JAEEOD010000041.1 GCA_016284115.1 Bacteroidaceae bacterium | reverse complement strand
AATCTTTGCCAACACCCAAATAGCCACCACTGCCAGGAGTGCGAACCACCGGATGCTGCCCTGTCCGTGAGGCACCACAATCAAAGCTACCATCACAGGTCCGATGGCCCGCCCCATGTTACCGCCTATCTGGAAGATGCTCTGCGCCATGCCCTTGGCACCTCCTGATGCCATCCGGGCAATCTTTGAAGACTCAGGATGAAGCACGGAAGAGCCAATACCCACAAAGGCTACGGAGAAAAGACCTAAGGGAAAACTATCGGCCATGGACAACAACAGCAGACCGGCCAGTGTAAAGCACATGCCAACCACCAAACCGTATGGTCGGGGGTATTTGTCGGAGAAATAGCCGACCATCGGCTGCAGGAGGGATGAGGTAATCTGATTGGTCAGCGTGATGGCTCCTATCTGCACAAAGCTCAGTCCCAACGACTCCTTGATCATGGGATAGATAGATGGTATAACAGCCTGGAACATATCGTTCAGCAGATGCCCCATGCTTACCATCAGGAGTATTGACACAGCAGCTTTTTTCTTTAATCCGTCCATCTCACTTCAGTTTTACGAATAGTTCCCTATTATATAATGTCTCGTTTGATTCGCCTTTCCATTTTTACTCGTTAATTACCGACTCGCTCCCCGTGAGCATAGACTACATTCATCCGTTCAACGGTGATCTTTTCCCAAACATGTTCCTTCACGTAGATCTCGTTGGCCAGATATTCGTCAACTTCTTCACGGTTCTGAAACTCCATAATGAGTACAGAACCTTTCAGTTTTCCTTCATCATCGAGCAGACCACCGGCAGCGATGAGGTGTTCCTTCAGTCGCTCCATGCCTTCCAAGTGCAGGGGGCGTACCTCCATCCGCTTTGCCAGCATTCCTGCTCCATCGTAAGCTGTTATCACAAACTGCATAATCGTATATTTTATAGGTTATAAACTCTTTTCCATTCTAAAACAGGTGAACGTCTCACCTTCTATCTTTTGTTTCATGTCTGCTACATAACCCATTGATTCGTAGAACGGTATCTTGTTATCACGACTCTCAACTATAGCCGTTGTAAAGCCCAACTCTTTTGCCCACGTTTCTGCCTCTATGACAACCTGGGTACCGATACCCTGATGGCGGTATTCGGGCAATACGACGATTCGCCCCAGCATGACCTTAGCATCATCGATGGCATATAAACGACAGGTGGCAATAGGCAGGTAATTGTCAACCGCCACGATATATTTGGTGTCGGGCGTGTCATGTTCATCGAACTCCACGTCAAGCGGAATCTGATGCTTCCGTGCCATTGCCTGAATGCGAACATAATAGGCGCCTGCCCGGCCTGCCGTCGTTGTTGCTCTAAGTATCTCCATTTATCTTGTCTCCTCCAACCTTTCTTTCATCTTCTTCCACGCATGCGAATCGAAGAGAAAGCATTGTCTCATGGTTTCCAACATCACGCGGAAGCGGCTCATGGGGATGGTGAATCCCAGTTCGTTGGCTCCTACATATGGACGCACCGAAGGATCGAACAGGCCAAGGAAGCACCTGTAACCCTGGTGGGCGTTTTCCACGACCGTCATCGAAACAACTGTACTGCAACCCGAACCGAACCGGGCAACGACGGCATCATCGGCATTCGTATCGTAGAAAGCCCAGCCGCATAGCCCCGAAAGCATGTCGGGCGTGGCATAGAACAGGATGCCCTCAAAACCGTCGAATGTCTCGGCCTTGTCTATCCGCACAAAGTTCAGGTATTTCTTCTCAGCACGTTTCATGCCCAGACCGTCAACATAATCAGCCACCATCTCGGGTGTCTGCTTGTATTTCTCCTTAAGCGAAACAAATCCCGGCACATGCTCGGGCATATCAGAGAAACCCGTATAGAGCTTTCCGCCGCCGCAGCCGATGACCTCGGCACTCAGGCTTACGGGCACACCGTCCCTTGCGGCCTGCAACCCTTTGAAAAAACAGCCGCCTATTTTCTCAGTTGCGGCCACTGGCTGGTCACTATAACCGAACAACAGAGGCAAGGCAGCCTTCTGGCCGAATGCCTCTCTGAAATCTCGTATAAACTGCAGTGTATCCATTTTTCTTGTTATTATTTGTTTCAAGTCACATTATTCGATGTTCAGTGTCATCACAAAGGGATCTGATGCAAAAATACGATGAAGCACTTGAAAAGCCAAATAAATCTGAGTTTTTCTGATGAAAAATCTCTTAGAACATAGTTAAAAATCGGAACAGCCAATCAAATCTGAGGAATTATCACTAATTTTGCAGCACTATGATGAAGAGATATCTATGTCTGATTTCAGTCCTCGTAGGCGCGTTGACACTTCATGCCCAGGACATACAAGGTTTTGTCAACAGTCAGTTACAGACCTATCCGAAATCCCGGCTTCTCGACCTTTACAAGTCGTGCTTTCAGGATTTTATGGGAGCCGAGCATCTGGTATCGGACCATCAGCAAGTAAAGGCTTATTTGGACGAAGAAATGAACACTACCACGCTTGACGAACTCATGCCGTGGTCGTATGAGCCATGTGGTGTTGACAGCAGTTATTACCGGGTGAGCATCAGGACTGTGAAGGAGGGCATTATTACTGAGGATGTGCTGCTCGACGCTTTTGTCCGTAGTGCAAATTCAGCTAAACGTCCGACTGTCAGCGCATGGAGCAAGCGATGGCATGAGATAATCGGCACGATAGACCAGATGAATCTTGGCCTGCCGCATTATGATGAGGACAGGCAGTATATAGACAGCATTCTCTCCGCCGGCAAGTATGCCATCAGCCATTCGCCGGAATACCGCAAAGCCTACCGCCCCCACTACAGGATTGTTGAGCGTGGCATCTTCGAGCGAGAAATTCTGCCAGCGATAGAAAAGAAGACGATGATAGTCAGAATCGCAGAGATAGAAGTCTATCCTGAATACCTGAAGGACTACCTGAAAGCAGCAAGAACGGTTGGAGCCGAATCGGTCAGGAAAGAGCCCGGTGTCGTCTGCATCTTCCCCAATCAGGTGAAAGATGATGAGACAAAGATAAGGATCGTAGAGATATACCGCAATAAGGAAGCCTATCAGCATCACCTCTCCACGCCACATTTCCAGACCTACAAACAGGGAACTCTGCACATGGTGAAGTCATTGAACCTGCTCGACATCAAGCCGCTTGACCCTGATGCCATGCCCGCGATATTCATTAAGTGAGTGCCTCTTATACAAGAATACCTTGATCATGGATATCTTTGAATTACGCAAAGCTACAAAGGAACAATCAGCTGATATTGCACGTCTGATCATGATGGCCATGACCGATGACTGCTGCCTGTATTTCTGTGGAGACGGCCACGGACTGGAGGACTTTTATAGGATGATGACCACACTCGTGGAAAGAGAGGATTCACAGTACAGTTTCAAGAATACGCTTGTGGCCATGGACGGAGATAAGGTTGTCGGAATATCAGTCAGCTATGACGGCGGCAAACTGCATACCCTCAGAAAAGCATTCATAGAGTCGGCAAAGAAGTATGTCGGCAAAGACCATACAGGCATGGATGATGAGACCCAGGCAGGTGAACTCTATCTTGACTCCCTGGCAGTATTGCCTGCATATCGAAGGCAAGGAATAGCCAGACAGCTGCTGCTTGCCACAAAAGAACGTGCCGACAGTATGGGACTGCCAGCCGTTGGTTTGCTGGTAGACAAGGGCAATCCGATAGGCGAAGCCCTCTATGCCTCTCTGGGATTCCGATATATGAATGACAACTCATGGGGAGGACATTCCATGAAGCACCTGATATCGCAAGCGATTTAAGTCAAACATCAAGTTGGTTTAACAGAATGTCGTGCGCGATATAAACAGTGGTTTATCTATAATTATCGATGATGATTCTGACAAACCACAATAAAAAAAGGTGGCATGGATAAAACAGATATACCAATTGTTTTCCCATTTCACCTTTTATGAAACCTCGACGACCATTATACGCATTGATAACCAGAAAAGCAAGCAATGTCCCAGTAAAACCATAAAAAGACATGACTATAATTCCGAATATGGTCTGAAGAAGTGGATCTTTCTTGAAAAGATAGAATACGAGTATCAATAGCAATCCTCTACAGTCATAGTCTGTATGGAAGTATGTGAGTAAGGCTCCTGTAACTATTGCAAACAGGAGGATGTTGATATCCGTTGTATGACAATGGTCAATCAGATACATCACAAACAGTCCTGCCAACAATGTAAACAGGACGTTATGACTGCCGTCATGGTTGATTTGCTGCCAGGGGATTTCGGAAATAACAGCGAAATACAAAAGCCGTTTTGCATAACTGCCAAAATCATGTGTATGAAGATAGCCTTCTACAATCAGGAATGCGAAGACCGGGTAGGATATCCTACCTATAGTCCGCATCACTTCATAAGATGCGACGTGTTCCGGATTATTGTAAAAGAAGATAAGGGCCACATGGTCAATAACCATTGCGGCCATGGCAATAAGTTTAAGAGCACTGCCACTGAGTGCTCTTTCCTT
>JAEEOD010000040.1 GCA_016284115.1 Bacteroidaceae bacterium | reverse complement strand
ATGCCGGGGAAACATTGTCTGAATCTGTCAGGACTGTCCGTAATATAAAAAAAGGCAAATCACCTTTGACGGTCGTTCATGTATTATAACACCTTATCTTCAGACATCCGGTAACAGCTCTGAAAAAACGAATACCGGATAGCTGCCTGTCCTCTGTACATCAGTATTTCATAGAACTAAAAAAAAGCATCCCTTGCGGAAAGCGGATGCAAAGGTAGGGACTTATTTCCGAATACACAAATATTTTGGGCGAAAAATTCAAAATATTTTTCGCCCAAAATTACAACACTTTGTTTTATAGCGTAATAAGCAAAACGCTTATTTCACTTCTAATACTATTTTTACAGGGAAATGATCGGAAGGAGTGCGAGCCACCCTGGTTTTATTGCCATCGGCATCTTCAGTTTCGCTATAATAGACATCAGTCAGTACACCATATTTATATACATGGAAGTCTTTTGTCAAGAAAATATGGTCGATTCTCTCATCTTTGCTTGGACTTGCCGGACTAAACCCATTATACGTACCATTAGTGATATATTTGAAGTCAGCAATACGGTAAGAGTCAGACATAATGCCAGAGTTGTCTATCAACTTGAAAGATTCATTGTTTTGGTCGATATTGAAATCGCCCGACAAGATAGCTGGCAACTTCTCTGGGTTTTCTGTCACTCGTTTCAGAATCAACTTGGCACTCTCGGCCCTTGCCACTACGCCAATATGATCCATATGCAAGTTATAATAAATAAAGGTGAAACCAGTATCTTTCATGCGAAACTTACCCCAAGTACAGATGCGAGGCAAAGCAGCATCCCATCCTACATTAGGTTTTTCGGTATCTGTAGAGAGCCAGAAGTCTCCATGATCCAGCACCTCAAACATATCTGTACGATAGAAAATGGCAGCATACTCACCCTCTTGTTTTCCATCAGTACGGCCCACACCGATATAATCGAATCCAGGCAATCTTTCCTTCAAGTCCTCCAACTGATTATGCAATCCTTCTTGTGTTCCAAAGATATCAAAATCATGGAAAAGGATCAATTGTGATACATAATCACGTCTTGTTGACCATCCGTTACCATTATCATAATCACCTTGCCCCTCAAAACGAATGTTATAAGTTGCAAGTACAAACTGTGTAGGGCTTTCGGATTTACACCCTATTAAAAAAGCAGTGACCATAGCTAACATGTTCAATGCCAAACAATATTTTTTCATAATAGTATAAAGTTTAAATTTCACTCAGTTTATAATCCCCAGCATTAAGAGACACAAACGATTGCAACTCCACCAAAGAGAGTTCATCGCCATCAAACTCTACTACAGCCTGAGGAGGATCCAACGTCACCTCAGCCTTCACACCATCCATAGCGTTCAACGCTTCTTCGACATGTCTGCGACAATGCTTGCACATCATCCCTTCTACTTTATAAGTCTTTTTCATATCTTTAGTTGTTTTCATTGCAAAGGTAATAAAAAAAAACTATCTTTGCAACCTCAAAATAGTGAAAACCATGTGGATATTAATCGCAAGTCTTGTGGCATTAGGCATCCTGGCGGCAATAGCTGGGGCTCTCAGAAATCGCTCATTAGCAAAGAAATTGGCCAATGGCGAAATAGCAGAAATGCCTGAAGTCAAAATGGTGCTAGATTGTGGGGCAGACTCTTGCGAGTTGGACGAAGGGAAAAGTTGCGACCTAGAATGTATGACACCCGTCATCAAACAACATATTGACTATTACGATGATGAGGAATTAGATGCATATAAAGGCAAATCATCCGACCAATATACCGATGATGAAGCAGAAGAGTTCAGGAATGTATTCTACACGATGCAGGAAGAAGATGTACCAGGATGGGTGAAGAGTCTGCAACAAAGAGAGTTGGAAATACCTGACAGCTTAAAAGACGAAGTACTGTTAGTATTAAGGGAGATTAGAAAAAAGAACAATTATGGAAACAATAAAGATTGATTCATTAGAGCATATTAATGAAGCTGCCCATCAGTTTGTCAGCCTTATGGGCGACAACACCGTTTTTGCTTTTTATGGCAAAATGGGGGCAGGAAAGACTACATTCATCAAGGCCATTTGCCAGGAGTTGGGCGTTACAGACAACATCACTTCACCCACTTTTGCAATTGTCAACGAATATAGGTCTGACCTTGCAGGAGAACTCATTTATCATTTTGACTTCTACCGCATTAAGAAGTTGGAAGAGGTATATGATATGGGCTATGAGGATTACTTCTATAGTGGCGCCATCTGTTTCATAGAATGGCCAGAACTTATTGAGGATCTGCTTCCTGGCAATACCATAAAAGTTTCTATCGAGGAAAAGGGAAATGCCTCTCGCCTTGTTACTTTAGAGGACTTCTGCTAAACCAACACCACGATGGCACCCTATTTCATGATTATCATCTTCGCCATTACAGGCATTATCGCCCTATTGGCAGCTCTCTTTAATTGGGGTTGGTTCTTTACGGCCCAAAATGCCCAATACGTCGTCAAGCGATTTGGCAGACAAAAGGCTCGCCTCATCTATGGAGCCTTAGGACTTATTCTTATCTCAATGTCAGTATATTTTTATCTTAACACTTCGTCTTCCTAAAAGCGACAGGGTGATAAAGTCAAGCTGTCTCAAGGTCTAATCAGACTATATTATATTAGTTAATGTCAGTATTCTCTTCAGGAGAAAACTGACATTTTGTTTAAAAGAAGTAAACTCCCCGTTTAGCCGAACTAAAACCATCGCTTAAAAGAAGTAAGCCTACCTCTTAGGGAAAGCTTTCTACGCATCGTTCCAGTATCTGCTATGGGGTGTCAGAGCGTCAGTTATGAGGGAAAGGAGACATTTCTATAGGGGTATAACAGATATTGCGACGACCCATAGAAGCCACTCGGACACCATGAAGAAACTATCTGAACAATCAATAAGCGCCTTTGAAGATACCCATAGCAGATATTAGGTCAACATTATCAATGTTTTTCAAAGAGAGAGAAAAGTGAATGGTAAACGTATAATTGATGTTAAAAACAACATTATTCTGTCTAAAATGCTTGAACATCTAAAAAAAAAATACCTTTGCAAAATAAAGGCTAAAGTCCTTCAACCCATTGTGGTTTAATCAAAAAGAACAATATTTATACTAAAACTTATGGATATGAAAAGGTCAGTATTATTTCAAGCTTTTGCTGCATTAAGTGTTATTGCTGCTTTTTCTTTTTTCTCTTGCAGTAACTCTGATAACAACGAAATCCCTGATGGTAATTGGGACCCTATGAAGATAGATAAAAGCGAGATTGTGATAAGCCAAGCTGAATCATGTGACACCATCAAATGTCTAAACTATTATTGGTGGATAACCGATGTGGAAGAAAACGTGAATGGTGTAAAACAGATACATTACGTCCCTTATAATCCCACCGACACTGACTATTGTTCATTGGAGGGAGAATGGTATAGTCTTAGAGTGCCACAAGACAACAGGAATCTACTCATAATTAAATGCAAAGAAAATACTAATCATGATAAGCGTGAGTTGATTATTGGAATGTCAGCAGGCGATATCTTCACAACTCTTAAAGCAGAACAGTAAGATATCTGAGAAATACAAGACTAACGGCTACCTTCCTTATAGGTTGGTAGCCGTTAGCTTTAAAAAATAGTTACTGATTGAAGAATCAATCTAGAGAGTCGGCATATTCCATCTCTCCTTGCACGACAAAGAGGATGTCATCATGCTCGAACTCACCAATCTCGTCTTTCTTAGCCTCCTTGATGACATAGTCGACGATTTTATCCAAATCGATATCGACAAAACCATCAGCATCAGGCTCAGCATCGAGTATGCCACTATTGGCATAATACTCGTCAATCACATCGAGGAAATAGTACAGTTCATCGTCTGTAAACTTATCCTTCAAATCCTGTGGCAAATAACTCTTGATAAAAGCGATGGTCTTTTCGTCATCCAGGTCATCAGCCAAAAACTCATCGTTTGCCATAACTTACAAAAGAGCTTCTATTTTCTGTACCAACACTGGTTTTGGAGCAGAACCCACCTGCTTGTCAACCAACTGACCATTCTTAAAGAACAGGATGGTAGGAATGTTCCGAATGCCAAACTCCATGGTAAGGTCTTCGTTGTCATCTACATTGCACTTGCCGATTACGACTTTTCCTTCGTATTCGCCAGCCAATTCATCAATAATAGGGCCCACCATACGGCATGGTCCACACCAAGTAGCCCAAAAATCAATCACTACAGGCTTGCTGGTATCAGCCATCAACTCCTTGTAGTTAGCATCTGTAATTTCTTTTGCCATCTCTTTACTTATTTAATTAAACATTATTTATTGTCTTGTTTGCAAACACAATGCCAAACATCAGTTTATGCCATAGCTGATGTTCTCATATTGATCTAAATAGGAAATCAGTTCCTTCCCAACAGCCACTTTGACAGGACGTGACAACATATCAATAGACATATTCATCCCCTTGTCTTGGATCTTTATATAAAGGTCGGAATTCCCAGGATATTTCTGACATATATCTGTCAAACCGTCCACCATTGATTTATCAATCTCGTCTAGGGGCAAGGTAATTGTAAACTTATGAATCAAATTGTCTTTCACATCAGACATTAGTTCTACCTTGTTGATTTTCAATTCCAAGCTATCAGATCTCCATTTGTTAGGTTCTACTTTCGCATGAATAAAGACAAACATCTTCTCCTGAACAAAGCCCTGATAAACAGCCCAATCATTCCTCCAAAAAGCCACCTCAGCAGAGCCTGAATAGTCTTCTATCTTTGCAATGCCATAGGGGTCACCACGCTTACTCATACCTTTTCGTAAACCTACAACCATACCACCGAAAGTAAGTTCTTCACGCCCTTTCAGCTCTTTCAGGTCTTCCAACTCTTTCATGCTGGTATTGCAAACATGTTTCAATATTACTTGATATTCGTCCAATGGATGAGCAGAGAGGTAAATACCAATTAACTCACGTTCACGATTCAAGCGTTCAATATCACCCCAAGATTCAGCCTCTGGAATAGGAGGCGTAGCAATCTCTATCTCATTTTCGCCTCCAAATAGCGAATTCTGCATTTGGGCCTTCTCTGCCTGATAGGTCTGACCATAGCGCACCAACGTATCAAGGAACATCTCACCTTTGGTATTAAGTCCAAAGAAGCGTTCACGAGCAATGCCAAACCCATCAAAGGCACCACACAAAGCCAAGCTCTCATACGCCTTACGATTGACGGCTGACATATTGACACGTTGCGCAAAATCGAAGATATCCTTGAAAGGACCATTTGCCATACGTTCATTAATAATCGCCTCAGCTGCAGAGTCTCCCATGCCCTTGATAGCTGCTAAGCCAAAGCGTATCTCGCCCTTCTTGTTGACACCAAACTTCTGATAACTCTCATTCACATCAGGCCCCAAGGTGGCAATACCCATCGCCTTGCACTCGTCCATCAGTTTGGTGGTTTCCTTAATGTCATCCTTTCTACGGCTCATGATAGCGGCCATAAACTCAGGAGGGTAGTTAGCTTTCAGATAAGCCGTTTGGAAAGCCACCCAAGAATAGCAAGCTGCATGAGATTTATTGAAAGCATAGGAAGCGAATTTCTCCCAATCAGCCCATATCTTCTCTAATATCTTAGGATCATGACCATTCTTCTTCCCACCCTCAATAAATTTGGGCTTCATCTCGTCAACAATCTTCTTTTTCTTCTTACCCATCGCTTTACGCAAAGCATCACTCTCACCACGAGTAAAGTTAGCTAATTGACGAGAAAGCAACATCACCTGCTCTTGATAAACCGTAATGCCATAAGTATCCTTCAAGTATTTCTCCATGCAAGGCAAATCATAGCTAATGGGCTCTCTACCCGATTTTCTAGCAATGAAAGAAGGAATATAATCCATAGGACCAGGTCGATAGAGTGCATTCATAGCAATCAAGTCCTCGAAAACCGTTGGCTTTAATTGCCTCAAGTAAGTCTGCATACCTTGCGACTCAAACTGGAAAGTGCCAACCGTTCTACCTTCCTGATACAACTTATAGGTTTTGGGGTCATCTATCGGGATATTTTCCAGATCAACATCTATACCTCTAGTCAACTTAATATTAGCAACAGCTTCTTTCAACTCAGATAACGTCTTCAATCCCAAGAAGTCCATCTTAATCAAACCCGTTGATTCTATCACATGACCATCATATTGCGTACAATTAGTCTTTACATCCTTGAAATCAGGGTCATCAGCTGTAGAAATAGGCACATGCTCACTGATTGGGTCCCTACATATAATGAAGCCACATGCATGGATGCCAGAACCTCTAACATTTCCTTCCAGCATCTTAGCATATTGAATGGTATTTCTCAGATGGGGGTCATCAGATTTTTCCGCTTCCTGTAATTCTGGGGTACACTTAATAGCATTAGACAAATTCATCTTCATACCATCAGGCAAACGGTCTGGAATTGCCTTGACCAAATCATTTACCACTTGCAATGGCACTTTTTCTACTCGAGCTACATCCTTTATGGAGTTCTTTGTCGCCATTGTGTTATAAGTGATGATGTGAGCACAATTCTCATGCCCATATTTATCTTCCACCCATTTGAGAACCTTTCCACGTCCATCATCATCAAAATCGGTATCAATATCAGGTAATGAAATACGGTCAGGGTTCAAGAATCGCTCAAATAGCAAGTCATATTTCAGAGGATCAATCCTGGTAATACCCAAACAATAAGCCACTACAGAACCAGCAGCTGAACCGCGTCCCGGGCCCACCATCACGCCTAACTCGTCTCTGGCAGAATTGATAAAATCTTGAACAATCAGGAAGTAACCTGGAAAACCCATTGTCTTCATGATGTGCAACTCAAACTTCACTCGCTCTGCTACCTCGTCAGGTAAGGGGTCTCCGTAAATCCTTTTGGCTCCTTTGTATGCCAATTCTGCTAAGTAGTCAGCTTCAAACTTGATACGGTATAGCTTATCGTAGCCACCCAGTTTAGCTATTTTTTTCTTGCCTGCTTCCTCCGACAATTGATTTTCGCCGTTTTCATCGCTGGTAAACTCTTTATACAGCTGCTCTTTAGTAAATTTCTTACGCCATTCTTCTTCAGTACCGAAAGACTCGGGTATAGGAAAGAAAGGCATGATGGGATCATTATCAAGGCTATAGACTTCAACCTTATCGAGTATCTCTAAAGTATTCGACAAAGCCTCAGGCACATCAGCAAAGACCTCATTCAGTTCCTCACGTGTCTTGAACCATTCCTGCTTGGAATAAAGCATACGGGTAGGGTCATCAAGGTCTTTCGAAGTAGCCAAACACAACAAATGGTCATGCGCCTCTGCATTTTCTTGATCCACAAAATGACTATCGTTAGTACAAACCAGTTTGATTCCGTACTCATTCGCTAACTCAATGAGCACTTTGTTTACTTTTTGCTGCAATGGGTATGTCTCTCGGTTCGCCTTATACAATGGATCGGGGTTTTTCACTTCATGACGTTGTAGCTCTAGATAGTAATCATCGCCAAACAAACCCTTATACCACTCTATCGCTTCCCGAGCCCCCTCTATATCCCCTTTCAGTATCTTAGCAGGCACCTCACCAGCTAGACAAGCAGAACAGACAATCAGATCTTCATGGTATTTCAGCAAATCAGTTCTGTCTGTTCGTGGACGATTATAAAAACCATCCACCCATGCATCAGAAACTAATTTGATAAGGTTATTGTATCCATTTAGATTTTTGGCCAACACAATCAAGTGATAACCGCCTCTGTCATCTTTATCCTTTATTTCTTTCTGCCCATGACGAGCTACATACATTTCGCAACCAAAAATGGGCTTGAAAGGTTCCAGACCCTCTTTTTTGCGCTTCCCATTCACTTCCAGACAATAATCATGGAATTCCTTGATACCAAACATCACACCATGATCAGTGATAGCCATACCCTTCATACCATCGGCAATAGCTTTATCCACCAATTTCTTGATGCTCGCTTGTCCATCAAGCAAGGAATAATACGTATGTACATGTAGGTGAATGAAATCTTGCATACAACAAAAAAATAGCTGTTATTAGTTTTCAAATGTACAACGCTTCCTGCTATTCCCCAAAAAATAACACAGAAAAAATGTCATTTATTTGATTTATCCCCAAAATATTTGTTTTGTCTTTAAAATAAGTTTAATTTTGCAGTTGGTTTTGATTTAACACGTTTTTTAGATGCCAAAATCAACTTTGACATATAATGAAAAGGCTTAAAAAGATACATATACACCGTGAAGGTACACACACATTAATAGGAGGTTTTCTCGCCTTATTGCTGCTGAATTTAGCACTATTCTATGGATTTGAGACAAAAATTCCTTTCTACATTGTATTTGGCGCCAGCGTCATAATATATGGTATCGTGGTTAATTTCTTCCGTTGCCCTATTCGTTTATTTGGTAAGGACACGACTAAAACCGTTGTGGCCCCTGCCGATGGTAAGGTAGTGGTAGTAGAGGAAGTTGAAGAGAATGAGTATTTCCATGACAGGCGTATTCAGGTATCTATTTTCATGAGCCTTACGAATGTCCATGCCAATTGGTATCCTGTTGACGGTACGGTGAAACTCGTAAGCCATCAAAATGGCAAATTCATGAAAGCATGGTTGCCTAAGGCAAGTCTTGATAACGAACGTTCTACTATTGTTATCGAGAATCCCGATGGAGTGGAAATATTGGTCCGCCAAATTGCAGGAGCTATGGCCAGACGTATCGTTACCTACGCTATCCCTGGTGACGCCTGCTACATTGACGAACACCTAGGCTTCATCAAGTTTGGTTCTCGTGTGGATGTGTTCCTGCCTCTTGGAACAGACATCAAAGTCACTTTAGGCCAGTCTACCACTGGTAACCAAACTGTCATTGCCAATTTGGCATAAACAAACTAGATCATGGCCAATAAAATCACAAAACATATTCCCAATACTATCACGTGTTTGAACCTCTTTTCAGGTTGTGTATGTTGCGTAATGGCTTTCTGGCATTTGTACAACTATGCTTTGCTATGTATCATTTTAAGTGCTATCTTTGATTTCTTTGACGGTTTAGCTGCTAGAGTTTTAGATGCTCATTCCACCATTGGCAAGGACATTGATTCTTTAGCCGACGACATCAGTTTTGGGTTTGCTCCATCAGCCATTATGTTTTCATTTTTGAGCGACTACGTGATAGAAGATGGAGGGTGGATGGACTATGTGCCGTTTATAGCTTTTCTGATTGCTGTATTCTCTGCTCTTCGTTTGGCGAAATTCAACAATGATAGCCGTCAGGTGAGTTCCTTCTTTGGATTGCCAGTACCAGCTAATGCCTTGTTTTGGGGAGCATCAGTTGTTGGATTCTACAATTGGATGTTGAACCTTCCCCTTGGGGTATTGATAGCCGCTATTTTAGTATCATGCTGGCTTTTAGTGAGCGAAGTTCCCATGTTCTCTTTGAAGTTCAAAAACCTTACTTGGGCAGACAACAAAGTAAGATTCATCTTCTTGGCAGTTTGTGTTGCCTTGTTATTCTTAGGCATCCCAGGCATTGCCCTCATTATTCTTTGGTACATTGCCTTATCGGTAGGCATTTGGATTTACAACATCTTTAATTCCAAAGTAGAATGATAAAGTTTATCCTTCTTAGCATATTGTTTACCATCGTCTTGCGTAAACTAGGTTCACTTTATCTTTATCTGAGGCGTGTGTTTGGTGGTGAGAAAAACGAAATTCGTCGTAATGATTACCACGTACGACGTGACCCTCAAACACAAAAGCGTAAAAAAGTATTTAAGGAAAACGAGGGCGAATATGTGGAATACGAGGAGGTCAATTAAGCCTAGCCCTTTTTGAATTAAAGAAATTCTTCATCAACTCAGCACATTCTTTTACCATTACTCCGCTAACAACTGTTGTCTTGGGATGCAATGCCTTAGGAGCAAATTGTGTATATCCCCTTTTCTCATCTGAAGCACCATATACCAGTTTACCCAATTGCGACCATCCTATAGCCCCTGCACACATCACACAAGGTTCTACCGTTACATAAAGTGTACACTCATTCAGGTATTTTCCTCCCAGCACAGAAGAAGCTGCTGTAATAGCCTGCATCTCAGCATGAGCCGTCACATCCGTCAAAGTTTCTGTCAGGTTATGAGCTCTGGCAATGATTCGATTTTTGCATACCACTACAGCTCCCACAGGCACCTCACCTGCATCATAAGCTGTTTGAGCCTCTTTCAGTGCCATTTTCATATAATAATTATCGTCCATATCAAAGGATGTATTGAACTTCTTTAAACAAATAACTTCGTAAATGATGTAACTTATCTTCTAGTATAAGTCTGCCATCAGACTCAACTCTCAGCAACTTTGCCATGAATTCACCGTTGGCATCATTATAACGATAATACCCCTCTTTTCGATAAAGAAGTTGGTTATAACTAGCAGACAATTCATCACTAGTTGCATCATCTTCCTTTAGTTTGGAGTAAAGAGAATAAACCTCAGTCATCACGTTCTGCAACAAGCTCATCCTATCCACCTTTCTACCAATTATCTTACATAGCGACACAGGATTAGGGGCATCACTGTGAAAAGTATCTTGATTTCCATTAAGACCAATACCACACACACATCTGCCTAAATCCATGCCATCTAAATAGACTTCTATAAGCATACCGCAAATTTTCTTATCATGGTAATAGATATCATTAGGCCATTTGATAGAAAAGCCCTCTTTTTCGTAGTTCTTCAAAGCATTTACAATACCTAGTGAGACAATTTGAGATATAATAAACTGTCTTTTGGCAGCTATGAATGAAGGATAGACAACGAAGCTGAAAGTGAGATTGGCACCAGCCTCAGATTCCCAGCTGTTACCTCTCTGACCTTTTCCTGCCGTTTGATAATCTGACATAACTACGGTAAAAGGATCTAGCTTATCCTGTTTTTCCTCGCACATTGATATCAAGTAACGATTAGTAGAATCAGTCTGTTTTAATATGATAAAGGGAAAATCCATTGTCTAATACCCTAAATTAATAATAATGGCGTAGGCTAAAAGCATTCTCAATATAGTCAATCTTGAAATCGTCTTTAGAGCCTACCAAAGTAATAATGTCAAAAAAAACAGGTTCGTCTATATTAAAGCACTTAATATAGGCATCCGTCGCTTTCATTATCCTCATTCGTTTCTGGTGGTTTACAGCTTCTATAGGTTCCTTAAAATTATCACTTGTGCGAGTCTTCACCTCAATAACCCTCACCTCGCCATCCTTATAAGCCACAATATCAAGTTCCCAATGCAAAAAACGCCAATTTCGGTGAAGTATCGTATAGCCTTTACACTCTAGAAATCTAACAGCTGCCTCTTCTCCAACTTTCCCCAACTCATTATGCCTTGCCATTAAGCGATACTCTCCAATAATTGAATAAAGAATCCAATTGCTTCATCTATTTCCTGCACATAGATAAATTCGTTAGCAGTATGACTCCTACTACTTTTACCAGGTCCCATTTTCATGCTAGGGAAAGGCATGAGTGCTTGATCGCTTAGCGTCGGCGAGCCAAAAGGCTTACGTCCTATTTCTATAGCTCGTTTGACAATTGGATGGTTCATTGGTGTGCATGAGGAGTTGAGACGGAAAGACCGAGCCTTAGGCTTAGAGTTGATATATTGCTTGATTTCATCGAACAATTCTTGGTTGGTATAGCATTCGTTGCTCCTTACATCTACCGTGAAAGTACAGAGGTCAGGCACCACATTATGTTGTGTACCGGCATTAATCATAGTGACACTCATTTTCACAGGTCCAAGAATTGGAGACACTTTAGAGAATTGATAATTCTGGAACCAACGTATATCATCTAAAGCTTTGTAGATGGCATTATCGCCCTCGTTCCTAGCTGCATGTCCTGATATGCCGTGAGTTTCCACATCTATCACCATCAGACCCTTTTCGGCTATAGCAGGATGCATCTCTGTTGGCTCACCTACAATGGCAAAACTTATAGGAGGCAAATCGGGAAGTACACTTTCTATGCCTTCTTTGCCTGAGACTTCTTCCTCGCAAGAAGCAAGGAAAAGTAGGTTATATGACAAATTGTACTCGCATAATGCAAAAAAAACATGAAGTAGACTTACTAAGCTCGCTCCAGCATCGTTGCTACCAAGACCATAGAGTTTTCCGTTGCTCTCTAATTTAGGAGTGAAAGGGTCTTTGAGCCACCCACTCACAGGTTTTACCGTATCAATGTGAGAGTTGAGTAGGATTGAAGGTTTCTGCAAATCAAATCCTGGACTCATGCACCAAATATTGTTACCCTTCCGACAAGTTTCCATCCCTTTTGCTTCAATATACCCCTGAAGGTAGTCTGCAGCAAGTTGTTCATCACGACTTACCGAAGGTATGCTAATGAGCTGTTTCAACAGTTCCACAGCCTCTTCAGACAACTTTTTTACATCGTAATCCATCATTTTCTCCTCAATTATTATGCAAACATAAGAAATTAAATTAAATTTACGCAATAAAAAACGATAGTTTCACATGAAACCGCTATCTTTGTATCGAAATAAGATATTTTAGTTATGTCAATGAAACATTTATCTGCATTGGTTGATCTTCAAGTGGAGAGATTAGGGGCCGATTATGCAGTATTAAAGTATAGAGATGAGAAAGGTGAGTGGCTGACCATTTCTTGGGGGCAGTTTCAGAATCAAGTACGTTTAGCAGCCAATGCCATGGTGGAGTTGGGCGTGGAGGAAGAAGACAATGTGGGCATCTTTTCTCAAAACAAGCCAGAAAGTTTTGTGGTGGATTTCGCGAACATGTATAACCGTGCGGTTTCTGTGCCTCTGTATGCAACGTCGTCATCGAGCCAAGCTCAATATATTGTGAATGATGCCAATATCAAGTTATTGTTTGTTGGTGAGCAATATCAGTACGATACAATCATGGCAGTACTATCTCAATGCCAGAGCCTGACAAAGATAGTCATCTATGACTACAAGGTGTCACGCCATCCTCAAGACAAAATATCCATTTACTTCGATGAATTCTTGCATCTGGGCGAGGGTTTTCCAAAGAACGATATCGTAGAAGCCCGCAAGGCAAATGGCAAGCCAGAAGATATGCTTGGTCTGCTATATACAAGTGGTACCACAGGTGAACCTAAAGGCGTGATGTTATTACATGCCAGCATGATAGACCAGTTTAGAAATCATCATGAGCGATTAGGTGATCAGATGAAGCCTGGTGATGTGAGTATGAATTTCCTGCCATTGACGCATGTATTCGAGCGTGGGTGGAGTTATGTATGCTTGTATGAGGGTATCACTATTGCTGTCAACTTGCGTCCTCAAGATATACAACAAGCCATAAAGGAGGTACATCCAAGCCACATGTGCAGTGTACCTCGTTTTTGGGAGAAAGTATATATAGGTGTCCAACAGAAAATAGCTACCGAGAAAGGTTTGCGCAAATCACTGATGGAGAACGCCATTAAGGTGGGCAAGAAATACAATGTGGATTACCTAAACAGTGGGAAAAAACCACCTCTTTGGCTGAGTTTGCAATACAAGTTTTATGACAAGATGGTCATCTCTACCTTGAAGAGGGTATTAGGTCTCGAGAACGCCAAATTCTTCCCTACTGCCGGAGCAGCTGTGAGCAATGAAGTGTGCGAGTTCGTGCATGCTGTCGGCATCAACATGATTGTAGGCTATGGACTCACCGAATCATTTGCTACCGTTTGTTGCTATCCTTTAGAACACTATGTACCAGGCTCTGTTGGTTTGCTCATTCCAAGCCTGAAGGTAAAGATTGACCCCGAGAATGAGGAAATCTTGCTGAAAGGCCCTACTATTATGAAAGGTTACTATAAGAAAGAGGAAGCCAATGCTAATGCATTTACTGAAGATGGTTATTTCCGTACTGGTGACACCGGTTGGTTGGAAGGTCGCACATTGTTCCTCAAAGAGCGCATCAAGGACTTGATGAAAACATCTAATGGTAAGTATATCAGTCCACAGGCTTTGGAAGCCAAACTGGGTATCGACCGCTTCATTGAGCAAGTGGCGATTATTGCCGATGGTAGGAAATTCGTGTCAGCTTTGATTGTTCCTTCCTACGAAGCACTGAAAGAGTTTGCCACTCAAAAAGGCATATCTTATCAGTCTATGGAAGAGTTGTTGCAACATAAACGTGTGCAAGATTTATTCCAAAATCGCATTGACACCTTGCAACAGGAGTTTGCTCACTATGAGCAAATCAAACGTTTCACCTTACTTCCTACACCTTTCAGTATGGAGAACGGAGAACTGACCAACACCTTGAAGTTACGTCGTAGTGTAGTAGCACAAAACTATAAGGCGTTGATTGACAATATGTACGAAGAGAATTTATAATTGCAATGATAACAAGTGATCAACTAAAAGAAATAAAGGATAGGTGTAGTGCCCTAAACCGCTATCTGGATATCGAGGGTAAGCAAATGCAATATGAGGAAGAACAGTTGCGCACCCACGACCCCGACTTTTGGAATGACCAAAAAGCGGCTGAAGCCCAAATGAAGAAGGTGAAGGAACTGGAAAAATGGCTGAATGGATATAAGGAAGTCAGCACTTTAACTGAAGAGTTGCAGTTGGCTTTCGACTTTTATAAGGATGAACTGGTAACAGAGGAAGAAGTAGATACAGCCTATCGCAAGGCACTGGATGCTATCGAGGCATTAGAATTGAAGAACATGCTTCGTGACGAGGCCGACAATATGGACTGTGTATTGAAAATCAACTCGGGAGCTGGTGGTACAGAGAGTCAAGACTGGGCAAGCATGCTGATGCGTATGTATTTACGCTACGCTGAGACCCATGGCTACAAAACCATCATTTCCAACTTGCAGGAAGGTGATGAGGCAGGCATCAAGACTTGCACTATAGAAATCTTAGGTGACTATGCCTATGGCTACCTGAAAGGTGAGAATGGAGTGCATCGTTTGGTACGTGTATCTCCCTATAATGCACAAGGTAAGCGCATGACATCGTTCGCTTCCGTATTTGCATCTCCTTTGGTGGACGATACCATAGAAGTAAAGGTAGACATGGCTTGCGTATCGTGGGATACCTTCCGAAGCAGTGGCGCTGGTGGCCAGAATGTGAATAAGGTAGAATAAGGCGTGCGTTTGC
>JAEEOD010000039.1 GCA_016284115.1 Bacteroidaceae bacterium | reverse complement strand
TAGCGACGGCAACGGAGGGCCTCAGCCTTCTCACGCATACGGTCGTTGTAGTCCTTCTCCCGTTGTGACTTCGGCTTGGCATAGATGTAGATGCCGAGCGATTCATGGCGCATGACCTTCATGGTGGACTCGTCCCGATAGCCAGTGTAGTAGTCGAGATAGAAGGACAGCTGTTCTCCGCCTTTGATTTTCCGTGTGCGGAGGGTCACGGTCTTGCAGATGTTACTCATACTTATATCTTTTAATTGTTAGTAATCATGGTGGAGCGTTTCTCCACGGGTGCAAAGGAACTCAATGATGACATGCTGATTCCGATTATTTCCAATAATCACTGAATAATCTGTCAATAAGGTAGAAACTCAGAATCCAGAGGGGATCATTCCCACGGATTTTCGTTCTTCCATTACTCTCTCAACGTCTGAACGGAGCAGGAGGTTAAGCCGTCCTACCTTTGTCTTCTCAATGTGCTTTACCTTGACGATGTGGCAGATGTTGGCCTTAGTCAGTCCATAGAGTTGCTGCACTTGCTCAACTGTATAATAGTTCTCATTAGATAGGAGGTCAGTACGACGGAGCTCATCAAAGTGGCTTTGGGAATAGTAGGTCTGCCCATATTCTCGCTTACTTGGAATCTTGTGACGATGGGCATAGGAACGGACTGCCGTTAGATTGATGCCGTATCGGTCTGCTACTTCCT
This sequence comes from Bacteroidaceae bacterium, assembly GCA_016284115.1. Next base: position 6,563 of record JAEEOD010000039.1, on the reverse strand, counting down.
GTGGTGACAGCCAATCAACGATGGCATCAAGGTCGATGGTAGTGCCAAATACAGCATCAATGTGTTTCTTGCTGTAGTAGTTCCGTCCTGCGATACGGCACATGGGAATCTGATGACGCTTAGCAGATGCATAAAGCCATGACTGCTTGACCTTATAAATCTGCTTTACTTCCTCGCCAGTGTAGTATTCAAGAACTTCATCGGTTGCACGTTCCTCCTTTGCCTTGCCCTTTGCAGGACTCTTCATTTTCTTGGAAACAGACTTCTTTGACTTAGTACATGGCAGAACACGGTTATAAGGATTGGCAGCAAACATCTTCTCAATGTCACTCTTGCGGACAAGAGCCATTCGGCTACTCAGCCGTGAAGCTGGCAACTTTCCTTGTTCAACAAGCTTATAGATATACTGACGTGTACAGCCTAAAAGGATGGCTGCTTTGGAAAAGGTCAAGTACTCCTGCTGCTGGAGTTCCATCACTGGCTCGACAGCCCGAAGGAAATCCCTTTGTCTCTTTTTCTTGGTTTCCTTCGCTTGCTCGGCACATTCCTCAGAGCAGTACTTCTGCATTCCGCTGTTTGTGGTGAAAACCTTGCCACAATAAGCGCACTTTCTCGTTTTTGGCATACTTGCGGTATTTATGGGTTCAACATTTCTTTTGCTGTACCTCTCCGCAAGTAATCACAAGTAAACTCTCGACATCCTTTGTCAACTTTCGCCACGATGTTGCTTTTCTCAAAAACGGGTCAGAAATCTGTCAACTCATGTAACCCTTAGTCATCCCTTGTCAACTATGTCCACGATGTGGCAAAAATAAAGCCTCGTAAATTCCCTGCGGTAGAAATACGTTGCAAATTTATAGGGAATTTCCGAAGCAACCAAAAACAGCTTCCGAAGTGTTAAAATCTAAAAGTGTCTGTATAACAGAGGTTTAAGTTTGATTAGTTTTCATTATTCATGGTAGTTTAGGAGTCTCTAAATACAATTATTAAAAGTATAACTGCCAATGCTTGTTACAGAATTTGGTATCGTAATGCTCTTCAATTTACCACAACCGTCAAACATATAATTGCTGGTAGCTTGAATTGAGTTTGGCAAAACGATGCTTTCCAAAACGATGCAAGACATGAAAGCCTTATCCTGAACTGATTTTACACCAGTGAAATATTGGAACTCATCAAAAGATTTGATTTTGGTCTTCACATAGAACTTATTGCCAATATCCGTCACAGCAGCAGCTTCTTCATAGCTCAGTTCACCATCCTTATTCGTGTCCCAATTCTCAATACAAATTGCCTTTACATTTTCATCGGCAAAATTAATGATTTCATCGGGTGAAGGAGTATCATCCACAAAGGCTTTCTCGATGGTGTATTGCTTGCCTGCTTCCAGATTATGACCATCTAAAGTGGTTGTAAAGATTCTATCACCGTCAATCGTCAGTTCCAAAGATCCTTGAGATAAGTCAGCTGGAGCCAACATCATATAAGCAGTAAGTACGGAATTGTCAGCTTCCAATGCGATATTTCCTAAAGCGAGCGTAACAGTTTTGCTTTTTGAAACAGCTTTCAGTACAGGTTCATTGCCAGAGATATCCAACTCAGCTTTAGTGACAAACACCTTCTCTGTGGAAGTCAAAGTCAATGAGGTGTAAGTACCTGCTTTGGGAACAGTAAGTTGGAACACCATCAAAGCTCCGAGGTGCTTGAACTGGAAGTTCAGATAGCCTGAACTGTTGGTGGTTACGCCACTTGTAGCTTGATAATCGTATTTCCCCAAATGCGAGGTTCTGCCATTAGCCGTTTGCTTCTGACCTGTATATTTTACCTGAATATTCTTGTTGGTGTAATAACTGTTTTTGGCACTATAAGGATAATAAGCCGCATAAGTACTATTTGACTTCAATGCCCATCCTCCGCCATCGAAAGTGGCTTGGTTGCTGGCTGTGCCTGCCTCTATGGGAAACTCCACCTGTCCACCCACATTCGGGAAGATACCAATGGTGTCATTAGATGCCCAAGTAACCTTAATGCCACCATCAGTAGCAGAATAAGCCGTACGCGTCTCAGCACCAGCAGATACAAAATCTGATAGTGACACGCTGATGCCCTTCACTATTTCACCCTTGTAAGAAGCTACAGGCTCATTGCCCATAAACTCTTTATCATCACTGCTGCAAGCAGTTAAGCCGGCAGTCATCAAGATAGCCAGAACCATCAAGCTGTAAAATCTGAAAGCTTTCATATTATGAGTCTTTTATTTTGTTCACATTATTTACCGCAAATATAGTGCGTTTTGGTAAAAAACGAAAAGAAAAAGCCTTTTTTGTTGCAATTTTAAAGCGATTAAGCTTTTTGACAAGACCCAACAACTCAAAATCGGTGTTCTCTTTTTATTCAAAAAGAGTGAGAAAACGTGGCGTGATGTTAAAATATTAGTACTGATGTGCTGATTTTCGAATATAATGCTTACCTTTGCAGCTGATAAAATGAATATGTGTATGATTGGAGTAATTCTTGCCGCCGGAATGGCCAAAAGGTTGCGACCCCTGACTGATGAACGTCCCAAGTGTTTGCTGACAGTTGGCGAGCGCACCCTGTTGCAGCGAACGGTGGATGCCATTATCACTGCGGGCATCAATGAGCTCGTGGTGGTTACTGGTTACAGACAGCAGATGATCCGTGATTTCCTGACGGCTCATTATCCTGCTGTCACCATTCATTTCATCGATAACCCTGACTATGCACACAATAATAACATCTTTTCTCTTTGGCTGACAAGACCTTATACCGAGGGCAAGGATTTCCTGTTGTTGGATAGTGACATACTCTTTGATCCTGCCATCATTCCTGCCGTACTGAAGCAGGAGGGTAGTGCGTTGGCGCTGAATCGTCATGAACTGGGCGAGGAGGAAATCAAGGTGATTGTGGATAACGAGAACCATGTGCAGGAAATCAGTAAGGTATGCTCAATCGAACAGGCGATAGGTGAGAGCGTGGGCATCGAGAAGATGACCGCCGACTATAGTACTGCGTTGTTCTCTGAGTTGGAAAAGATGATTGAGGGGGAAGGACTGATAGATGTGTTCTATGAGAAGGCTTTCGAAAGACTCATTCCGCAAGGACATACCTTCAAAATTGTTGATACTACTGATTTCTTCTCCATTGAGCTTGATACCGTAGAGGATTTTGAAAATGCTAAAAAGCTGATACCAGCTAACCTATATTGATTTAAATTTTGTAGTAATGAACTTTTTAGATAGAAACGAATTTAATTTCGAACCCAGCCAGAAGGTGGTGGATGCCATTAGGAACTTCGACCCGAAGACACTTTGCTTTTATACTCGTATCTATGACGAGGGGAAGAAAAGTGTAATTTCCGTAAGGCTGAGCGAAATCTACCATGTGCCAGAGGAGCAAATCATCTTGGGTTATGGTGGTGAGGATATCCTGAAGAACGCTATTCACTATTTCCTCATGGTGGGTGATAATAAGACCATCTTGATACCTGAGTTTTCATGGTGGTATTATAATCGTGTGGCCAGTGAGTGTGGTGGTGACTTCGTGATGTACCCCCTGCATGAAACGGAAGATACCTTTGCCTATGACGTGGAAGAGGTGATTGAATATACAAACCGTGTGCATCCGAGGATGCTGCTTTTGGCTTCTCCCAATAACCCAACGGGTAATGGATTGACCCCTCCTGAGATAGGTCACATTATGGAGAATATCCCTGAAGATACAATGGTGCTGATAGATGAGGCTTATGCCAGCTTTATTTCTACAGACACCGATTATATCGCACCATTGGTGAACAAGTATAATAACCTGATTATCTCAAGAACTCTTTCTAAGTTTTATGGATTGCCAGGTTTGCGTGTGGGCTTCGGCTTCATGGGCAAGGGGCACGATCAGTTCTTGAGTTATGTGAACAAGTATTTGGGATATAACCGTTTCTCTGAAGCTGTGGCTTTGGCTGCTCTGGATAGCGACGAGCATTATCGTCAGGTGGCTGATGATATGGAGTGGGGACGCCAGTTGTATAAACGAGAGCTTGACAATCTGCCAGGCTTCAAGGTGTATAAGTCGGTGGCTAACTTCATCCTCATCAAGTATCCAGTGGAAATCAAGGAGGAACTGAAGAAGGCATTGTCTTTACAAGAATATAAGATAAAGTTTATGGCGGATAAGGGTTTGGAATCTTGTCTGCGTATTACTTTAGGACGAAAGGAACAGACGCAGGTGGTGTGTGACACTATCAAGCAGGTGTTTCTCAACAAATAAATAGATGACAGAGAATAAGAAAGATAAAGAAGGCTACTTGGCTTCTTTGAAATCGGTGGAAACGGAGGATTGGCTGGATTTCCATGTGGTGCGTCCGTTCTGTTACCATTTGGCAAGGTTCTTTGCCAAGTTCGGTATTCATCCAAACACAGTGACTATCTGGTCGATTATCATCGGTGCAGGTAGTTGCGTGTTTTTTGCCCACGGCAGTTTCTATTACGAGGGTGCATTGGGCTTCATTCTTAACTTGATAGCGATCTTCTTGCTGTGTTGGGCAGATATTTTCGATTGTACTGATGGGCAGTTGGCTCGCCTGACAGGACAGAAGAGCCGTTTGGGACGCATCCTCGATGGTGCTGCAGGCTTTGTGTGGTATATCTTCATTTATGTGGCCATCGCCTATCGTTTTTACTTGCATCACGATTTGGAGTTTGTTTGGTTGGGTATTGATAATACGCCTGAAAATACCATGATAGCCACTGGCGTTGTGGTGTTGTTGGGATTGATTTCAGGCTTTGTTTGTATGGGTGGTCAAACCCGACTCGCGGATTATTACATTCAGGTTCATCTGTTCTTCCTCAAAGGGGAGAAAGGTAGTGAGCTTGATAATTCCGCCAAGCAGAAGGAGATATATGACCAGACGCCTTGGAAAGGAAACTGGGTATGGAAGGCTTTCCTGAACTCGTATGTGGATTATACCCGCAAGCAGGAGAAGGTGACCCCTCAGTTCCAGCGTATGATGGCGCTGATTAAGGAGAAATATGGTGATGTGGCTCAGATGCCGGCTAATTTGCGTCAGGAATTTCATGATGAATCGCTGGCTTTGATGAAGTGGAATGGCTTGCTGACTTTCAACTTCCGCTCTGCTATTTTCTTCTTGGCATGCCTGTTAGATGTGCCTGTCATGAATTTCTTGTTTGAGATTGTGGCAATGTCTCTTTTGGCTTGGTACATCAATCATCGTCATGAGTCTTTTAGTCGTGCAGTAGCACAAAAACTCTAAATAGCTATGAAGTGGACGAGGCATAGACTGAATAACTTGTTTTTCATCATCGGTGTGGCAGCTGTAGTGGTGATGATGCTGACGTTCGACGTTAGTTTCATCGAATTGTGGCAGCACCTGACGAGGGCAGGCTATTGGTTGATTCCCATCGTCGGAGTTTGGATTATCATTTATGGCATGAATGCCTTTGCTTGGCGGTGTATTATCAAGAGTAATAAGCATCCTGAGGAGAAAGTAGGGTTCTGGCGTATCTATCAGTTGACGATTGTGGGTTATGCCTTGAATTATGCTACGCCTGTAGGTGGATTGGGTGGCGAGCCTTACCGCATTATGGAATTGTCAAAGCATATCAATAAGGAGAGTGCTACTTCATCTGTCATTTTGTATGCTATGATGCACTTCCTGGCACATTTCTTCCTGTGGTTCTCATCCATTTTCATTTATTTGGTTCTGGCTGCTGTAGGCGACTTGCCTTTTTCCATTCCTGTGGGTGTGTTGCTGGGCTTGATTGCCGTATTCTGTATGGTGGCGTTCTATGTGCTGGGTAAGGGCTATCAGAAAGGCTTGGTGGTGAAACTTATCCGTTGGGTGGGTAAGATTCCAGGCTTGAAAGGATGGAGCTCTCGGTTTCTGACTAAGAATGATGAGTTGTTACATAATATCGATGAACAGATTATCTCGCTGCATCATCGTGATAAGAAAGCTTTCTATTCTAGTCTTACCTTGGAATATTTCTCGCGCATTGTGCAGAGTTTTGAGATTTTCTTCATGCTGTTGCTTTTTGGCGTAGATTGTGGGGGCGGTTTCTCTGGCTTGGCGCTCACGTTCCTGCATTCTATCTTGATTCTTTCTTTTACTACACTATTTGCCAATATGATTGGTTTCTTGCCCATGCAGCTGGGTGTACAGGAGGGTGGATTTGTACTTTCCATCGCTGCTTTGGGTCTTTCTGCTGCATTGGGAATCTTTGTGAGCATCATTTGCCGAGTGAGGGAAATTATCTGGATTTTGATAGGCCTTTTGCTGATGAGAATCGAGAAATAGCCCCTCTTATCGCGCATATTATAGATAAGGTATCAATTTTTTTGAAAAATTTTCCCGTAATTATTTGGTTGTAATTTAAAAAGTGTGTACCTTTGCATCCGCTTTCCGAGAGGGGAGCTTATTTGGAGAGTTCTATGAATGATTGATGGACAGAGGACAGGCAGCGTCCGGTATCCTCCTTTTGGTTGGGATCCGGTCGGTCTGAAGATAAGGTTTGTACATATTACAGTTTATG
>JAEEOD010000422.1 GCA_016284115.1 Bacteroidaceae bacterium | reverse complement strand
CTGAGCGGGTGCAATTCCAGTTGTACCCGCTTTTCTTTTAGCCCTATTTTCAGAAAAGCACATTTTTAGCCGTTTAGGGACGTTTTTATTTGTTTGGCTGATAGTTGCCCACAAAAGCGGATAAATGCGAAATTTGCACTATTTCTGCAATTGTGGGCTTATTCTCTGTTATTCGTTCTATATCTGGTATAGATGCAGCACTTTGTTTTTCTTTCTCTTCTGACAACCAGACAGAGCGTACAGAACCGACACAAACACGAAGTGACAGCCTACCAGATTAACAACAGCTTTCGCAAGTTCTTTCTTTTTTCAAGCCTCAACCGTTACACGCGCAAGGAGTCCGACACTTACAAGGTCGTGAGTTGGCAGGAGTTTCATTTGCACCTGCACCGCCTTACAAAATTTGCAACCGTCGTTGACACGCGCAGGGAGGCGAAGACTTACAAGGTTTAGAGCCGTTTTCACTTCCATTTTCGGCAGAAAGTTACATTATACGGATAATGTTACCGTTTTTGATGGTTTTTCAGTCGATTTCGGGCAAAAATCGGGCAAAAACGCGCCAGTCTTCAAAAATGTTGACAAAATACGCGCTCTTATGATCTCAATGGTACTGGAGGCATATCTCATGGCTGTTGTGGTGATGGTTGCCGACGGCACGTTACAAGTCACATCGTTTTAACTTCTGGTCGTTACGACATGAGACAGATATTGTCTTTCTCTATCATCTGAGGTTACGGAGGTGCAATCTGGCATAGAAACGACTACGACGAAGGCACGCGAAACTTCCATTACGCTTACATAGAAGCCCGACAGCGCGCTATTTCTTCTATGGTGGTCAACTTGTAAGGTCAAGACACTAAATCGCGTCCTATTGGCTCTTTTGTGGCTCGTTTTGTCGCAGAAACCGACACACTTCACCCTCTTTTCTTCTTTCTTCGGACACATCAGGAACGAAACAGCCGTGACCAACACAACGCGCACACGCGCATTGAGTCGGTGTTTCGCGGTGGGTCGGCATCGTTTGACGTTCTTTCTCAAAATGCTGTTATTTTTCCCGATGGAGCCAAGGCAATCTTTGTGACAAGTCGCCATAACTCCAAAAATTAATCATTTCCCGCCATCCTCACCCTCTTCACCCTCATACTTTTTTCTATGGTCGTAATGGTCTTTACTTGCTATGTCTGAAACTTCTTTTGAAAGAGTTTGTATGAGTCTGTTGAAGACGAAACCTTTCTTTCCTGCCTCTATGATGCAGTACGAACTATTCTTGATGTTATGATCTGTTGCTATGAATCTGCCTCTATGTTTTTGTATTGATTTATGGCTGCTGAATTTTTATCTGGAAACTTTGACTTACGAAACTTACCCCCTGTTTTTCTACGGATAAAGTACGATGAATGCAAAGTACGAATATAGAGTACGAGAATGGAAGTACGAGAATTGGAGTACGAAGTACGATATATCTGCTGAGAGTACGATATGTTTTCTACGAAGTACGAGAATACCCTCCAGAGTACGATTGCTTGAAGTACGATGGAAAGTACGATGAAAGAGAAAGCCTTTGTTCAAAAATCCCGAAAATTCGTTTTTCGGGTAGATTATTTATAAATAGACATTATTAGACATTATCCGATATTATTTAGATACCTATTGACATTATTGATATTATTTATATTGCACTTTTTATTGTACCTTTTACTGCACTTTTTATTGTACCTTTTACTGCACTTTTTATTGTACCAAAAATTAACACTTGATTAACAAAAGGCAAAATAAGGCAGAAATACGATTTTATAAGGTGGTTTGAATGTTTTTCGCCCTCAAAAGATGGTGCAGTAAAGTTTTCATTTATGGAGTTAAAGTCTCGCGTGTACGCACCCGTCACGTATGCGTGTACGCAAGCGTTATGCACGCGAATGAGTCAAAAAAAAAGGTGTAGAACAGGATTTGCCCCTGCCTACACCTTTGTAGTGATAGAAATACGATTACCCCGATGCGTTATTCCTTACCTCTTCAATCTCAAAGCGTGTTGCCCTACGATAGTCTTTCGCGCTAAGTCTGGTCGTATTATGTTCCTTGCCTCTATTGTCAAGAGCCTTTGCCACCTCACGGACAAATTGCTTGTGATTCAACTTGCAACTGACAAAAGTTCCTGCCTTTCCGCACGGATACCACTCAGGGATGAAGTTACTTTCCTTCAGTCCAGTAGTAATGTTGTCAAACATCTTTCGCGTCGTATATTTCTTGTGCAACTCAAACAGCGTTTCGTTACCAGGCTTAACGAGCATCGTCTGTAGTTCAACCTCATTCATACACCCGAACATATTGGCAATGATATAACTCTTTGTAGTTTGCTTGAACGGCTCTTTACCAATGATTGCCTTTACACCCATATAGGCGGCAAACACCATGAGTTGAGCCTCCGTCTTTCTCTGGAAAAGGTATTCAAGCAACTGTGAGAGTTTGACCGACACCATCCTCGTTTTCATAGTATCGCGTCCACAATACTTTCTGTATTCTTCCAACATCGTATTGTAGTCGTTGATCTTTATGCTGAATAAGTCTGCCGTCTGTCTTACACGGTGGAAGTCCATTACCATGTTATGAAACTTAGGATTATTTTTGCCCAATTCAATAAGCTCTTTCGTTTCGCGGTCGATGTTAGGCTCTCCAGTACTATCAAAACCATAGTAACTATCATCAATATCAAGTTGCCCAAAGTCAACATAGTTCGTCATTTCGTTCCATATATAGTATGGCAAACTATTACGGTTGTCTTCTGGCTCTTCATCACCTCTTGCCCTATACCGATAGAAGCAATACATGACTTGTTGATATGCGTTCCATTCGTCAATTTCAGACTTATCCGCAACGAGGCTGTAACCGTACAGAATCATCTTTTTTATGCCCGCTTCTTTGTCAACGAGCATATCCCGAATAAATGAAATCGGGAATCTGATGTAGTTTATTTTATTCTGTGCTTCAGCCATAATTATCTTGAATTTTAGTCTGAAACTACATATACCACTTCTTGAACCATCCGTTCTGAGAGGCGGCGATAAGGTCATTCTTGCGATAGAAGCACCTCTTACTTCCCTGAATCTTCACGCGATCAATACCGAACTTGTCAACTCTCACTTTGAAAGTATTAACCGTAAGGCCAACAGCCTTTGCAGCGTCCAACTGGCTAAGATACTCCACACCATCAATGACTATGCCCTTGGCATCCATTGACACATTCAAATGTTCTTTCGTTTCCATATTCTTTACATTTAATTGGTTTTTGACTGCAAATTTATTTCTTATTGAGTATTTATTTATTCCTAAATGATATTTTTTTGTGTTTTCGGTGAAAGATTTCCAAAAAAAGCGTAACTTTGCATTGTCGTAACGATTTAAAGTCGTTTCTGACATAACATATTTGCTCAATTGCCGTTCCGAACCACCACATCGAAAAGCAAACGAGCCATCTACGAAATTGAGCGTATGCGTGATATATGACGGTGACGTTATCTGTATTTCTTAGAGTCTGTGGTGGACTTGGAACGGCACAGAAATAGTCTGCGCCTTTTGCTATGCAATATGGCGGCATGATGAAATCTAAGTTTAACGTCTAATTATTGCAAGATTATGAAAAAAGCCTTTTTACTCATTTCAGCGTGTTTACTGCATATCGTAGCAAACGCACAAAACTTCACTGAGTACCTTAATTCGGTATTCCCAATTCAGAACACGGTCACAACCGATTACCCTGAATATACGGGTACAAATGTGAGTATGTCCTACGACTACTTAGGAAAGAGAATCTACCTGTCTTCTTTGCTCTATCTATTCAAAGGTGAGGAACATTACAACGGATATGGAATTAAAAACCTCAACCAGGATCTTAACCGTGATCTCGGCTCTTTCATGTCATTCAGTTATTATACAAAGAGAGATACAGAGGTTAGCGGGCCATGGAATAGTAGTTCTGAGACAACACAATTTGCTTTCCACCCCGGCGGGGCAAAGAATCCAAAGGGAGATAGTTACGACTATGGCAATTCTGAAAAGCCTTATTATACACCTCTCTATGTCTTTACCTATAGCGATAGTGAGGGGCTTAATCTGGTTGACCTTGAAAATTCAAAGGTCATTGCAAATCTCGGTGGTGGAGGCGATATCACCAAGTATGCCTATCTTTCCGTCTTCTCAGGAAAGAACCGCAGTAGTGAGGATATTATTGTAGTTGCAGGTAAAGGCAACTTCAATGTATATGGCACTTTTGTTGGGAATGGAGAAAGCGGTGTCAGACAAATCAAATATTCTGGCACAGAACCGTCGTATTTCGGCATCAATGGGCAGAAATACAATGCGCCACAACGAGGGGTTAATATCGTTGTCAATGATGAAGAGACAAAGAAAGTGATTCTCAGGTAAGACAAAAAGAACGAGGCTATCCATCGCGGACAACCTCGCTCAAGGGTTTTATTAAATCGGCAGTGGTGGTTACTCCACTACCTAACAAGCCTTATTCAGACTCGTTTACTTTTTCCGAATCTTTTGAGACTGGTTTTATTTCTACTGCAAAAGTCTCTCCGCACTTGGGGCAAGTAACGACTGATCCTTCTGCCTTTTTGTAGTCAGCAAACAATGAAGCCATTGGAACATGAAGAGCGTCGGCAATCTCCTGAAGAGTATTCAACGATGCACCCTTACCACCATTTATAATATTATTAAGGTACTGAGGTGCTTTCCCCATGCTTTCCGCTAAACTCTTAGCGGTCACTCCTTTTTCTT
>JAEEOD010000038.1 GCA_016284115.1 Bacteroidaceae bacterium | reverse complement strand
TCTGCTATTACTTTTTTGTGACTATTATTCTGAGACTCTAGCTCATCGAAAGTCTGCTGCAATCTGGTTTCATCTCGGCCTGTAATAATGACTGAAGCCCCTAATTTTGAACACTCTATAGCAGTTTGTTTGCCGATGCCAGATGATGCACCTGTTACCAATATGGTCTTCCCATCTAATTTAAACGGATTATACATCATAGTTCCACCAAATCTGAAATAAATAGATTTTCAGTTTCAAAAGCGACAGTTCCCCAAGAAAGACCTACGCCGAAACCACACCCTATAATCTTTGTTGGTTCAGCCATTTTATCTTTCAGCTGAGTAGCAATGGTTACTGGGATAGAAGCAGAAGAAGTATTACCAAAATGCCTCATACTGTATGGCACTCTTTCTTCCTCCAACTTAAGTTTCTTACGGATTGTTTCATTCATCTTATAATTGGCCTGATGCAATACGAAGTATTTGTAATCATTATAATCAAATCCATAATGCTCAGCCAGTTTTTTTATACTCTTAGGGGCTGTAGTAATGCCAAATGCAAAAACATCCATGCCTTTCATAAGGGTTTGCAGGTTGTGACGCTTTCTGCCATCTTCGCAGTCATGAAGTTCCAGTGAATGTTCATTCAGCTGATTCCGGCACCCCCCTTCGGGACGGATAATAGCATCATAGCCTGTGCCATCGCTACCCATATTAAACTTGTAACTACCTTTGAAGTCACCATATTCAACAGCTGTAACTGTTCCTGCATATCCAAACAACTGATCGGGTTCTTCCCAGGCCTGTTTGCGTGCATCTCCGGCACAAAGAAGTGCCTTCTTAATTTCGCCGCCTTGCATAAGAGCCATAATGGTACTCAAACCATAGACCCAACCAGAACATCCCAAATTAATATCTTCTGCATAACAATCTTTCTTTAATCCAAGTTTGCCATGCAAAACACAAGATGTGGCAGGAAGGATGTAATCAGGTGTTTGCGATACAAAGATGAGCGCATCAATCTCTTTTTTATCCCATTTCAAATCATCTATCAACTTCTCTGCTGCAGCAAGGCATAGGTCGCTGGTTGTGAAATCGTTGCTAAACCGCTTTTCTTCCACTCCTGTCGCCTCCACAAAACTTGCAGCATCATACTCCGATGTCGTTGATACCGTCTTCTCTACGTGCTTTGGAACGCCGACACTGATGCCAGCGATCCGCACGTTTTTAAATTCCAGAAAAGCCATAGTCTTATTCAGCCTTTACTTTTACTGTGTTGAATAAATCTTCTACGGTAGTTGCATTCTTAATATCGTCTCCCTTAAGGGTTACGTCATATTCTTCATCTACCATAGCAATAACACTTAACGCAATAAGAGAGGACCACTCTTCCAGATCGCGGAAATTTGTTCCTGCCTGAATTTCACTAGCATCGGTGTCATCAAACTGATTTGCAAAATTCTCAATAAAATCCTTAATATCCATAATTATAAAATTTAAAATGTTAATAATATGTTTCCAACTTAATATTTAAATACTTTAGCGGGGTTCCCAATATACAACTGTCCATCTTTAGGCTTAGTCATTAAAACAGAACCTGCACTTAGACGGACATTTTCCCCAATTTTAAGTTGTTGGAGAACTATAGAGCCAACACCAAAGAAATTCTCGTTTCCAACTTTGACCTCTCCAGAGACTCTAACTGCGGGCATGAAGGTATTATAAGACCCCACTATAACATCGTGACCAAAAACAACACCTCCATTTAACACATTATAATCACCAATAGTTACATCACATGAAAAAGTACAATGGGCTTGTATTATGTTACCTTTTCCTATATAAACTGTTTCAGGATCGGTCATTACAGTATCGGGGTGAATGATATTCGGAAAATGGATGTTAGGGTTGGTAATCTTTCTAGAAATAACTTTCATTGTCGTCGGACTGCCTATTGCAATAATAACATCTAACTCCTTTCCATAAGAATTTAATTCTTCCATTCCTCCTAGGCAAGTCCCGTAATGAGAAATCATTTTGCCTTTCAAATCTATGTTATCGTCATAAAAACCTATAAGATTCCACGTAAAGGCTCTTTCATTTATCTTTTTTATAAGGCAAGCGACTTCGCGGCCAAAACCACCTGCGCCAAATATTGCAATATCTCTCATATTCACATTAATTATGTCCGTTAAATGCTTCTATCATTGCGGCTGTAGCCGAATTAATGTCTCATTATCTTCAAATTAGACCACAAAGATACTATATTTTATAAACAAACTTGAATAATTAGAATAATTTAACCCACAAATTTGAAACAATGGTACAATAATGTATATACTCCATAGCCTATGAGACATCCTAAAGTATTATGCAACACATCATCCACCTCATAATACCCTTTAAGTGATAACAGTTGCAAAAGTTCTATCGATACCGATAGACCACTTCCTATTAATAGTGCTCTTTTCCACGTCATGCCCATGAAGCCACATCCTAACAGAAAGCCCACAGGAACAAACAAAATCATATTCAAGATATTCTCTGCCACCATCTCCAACAGATAGCCATGCGGTCCGAAGTCCCAATAACTGGAGAACGGAATAAGCCGGATGCCCCTTTCAGCACTGGCAGTCCTAAAGATAATGGTAGCGCATAACATCAATGCCACCCATTCCCCCAACAGCAATACTGAAGCATAACGTCCGCCAATCTTAAGACCCTTCCACAGCAACAAGATGAATACGCCTATGACAAACACCGCCAAGGCGCCCCAATAGACCGCCATGGGGATCGTAGAGGCTATTGTTGTCGCATAGACCCTGATTTCAATCATGATTCACCCTTTTTGAAATAGCCCATCAAGAAGTCAATCGCCTTATCCTTCACCAAAAAGCCCAAAAGCCCATAAATCACAAAGTACGACACGAAGCATAGGGCAAAGCGGAGATAAAGGTCATCCACCAACGATGACCAAATGACGCACGCAATGACTGGTATCAGAGCATTGAGGGTCACGATATGAACCTGTTTGATCTGCTCCATCAGGGTAATATTCATAAACCGATAGACGAACCAGGAGCTGATGAGGATATTCAACACCGAATAAACTAAGATTCCCTGCACCATCACCAACAATCCATATCGGAACGTGACTAACAGTACAGTAATGCCTAAGATCTTCTTAATCAGTTCACAGATAAAAAGGATATTCGTCCGACCAATGGCCTTGAACAGGTTAAAATGCAGATTCGATACCACATATGCCAAACTTGAGATACAGAGAATCTGCATCAGCGGTGCCATCTCCAACCATTTTTCGGTGAGCAAGATGCGAATGATATCCTCCGCTTTCACCATCAGGAATACATTGATGGGAATAGCGATAAACGCCGAGGCGTGCAAAATACGCAACGCCGACACCTTCAGCTGTGCCAGGTCATCCTGTGCCCTCGACAACAGCGGATACAAAGCCCGCATACTCATATCGCTTAGGTTATAGGATACATAGCCCGAAAAATTTGAGGCCCTGTTATACAGCCCTAACTGCTGGGCATTGTATTGCCGCCCTATCACCAAAGAATACAGGTTATTATACACAGCATGCACCAATGACGTAAACAACATCGGCAAGCCAAACGTAATCAACTGCCGGAATGACTCCATGGAGAACTGGAATGCCGGCCACCATCGAGCATAAACATAATATGCTATGCACATCAATGCTGCAGCTAATAGAGTCTGGCCAACCAACGCCCAATAGGCATAGCCATGATAGGCCATGTACAATGCAACAACACCCGCAAATAGAGATATGGTCGTAGAGGCCACTGCCAGTTCCTTAAACCGCAGCTGCCGCTGCAGCAAGGCTTTGGGAACGATGCCCATGGAATTGAAGATGAGTACCAGTGCCGAGAATCGTAACATCTTTCCTAAGATGGGTGCATGATAGAATTCTGCTATCATCGGTGCACCAAAGAACAACAAAACATACATCGACAGCGCCATGGTCAGCGTGAAGAGGAATGCCGTTTTCAGATCAGTCTTGTTGCACTCTTTCTTTTGTTTCAGC
>JAEEOD010000421.1 GCA_016284115.1 Bacteroidaceae bacterium | reverse complement strand
TACCTCAGTTGGCAACTTGTCAGGGAAGAAGGTGGCCACACGATCGGTAACACGCAACAGATTGGCATCGATAGCCAGTCCCACTGCTGTGCTGACAAAGGTCTTCGAGCAAGAATACAACGTGTGTTGGTATTCTGCCTTGAAAGGCTCTGGATAAACCTCTGCTATTACTTTTCCGTGGCGTAACATCATCACACTGTGGATGTCGGTTTGAGGTATTGAGAACAGCGAGTCGAGTAGGGCAGAAACTGTAGCTGATGGAACACCTTCCTGTTCCGGTGTAGAACGAGGCAGTTCGTTTACTTGTGAAAAGGCTGTGTTGCCCAACAGCAAACAAACTAATAACAAAAAAAGAATATGTTTTTTCATGATCGAATGTTAATTATTTCCTGCGAATATAGACAGATTTGGTTAGAAAACATAATAAAAAGAAGAAAATGTTTGGCAGTTTGTTTTAAATCGTGTAAATTTGCAACGTAAACAAAAAACAAATTGTATGAATTATACAGGTTCACATCATCACCATCATCCTAGCGAGTAATTTCGGTGGGCAGAATGGTATTGTATGTGGATATCTGGAAACATAAATATGAAGGCTTACCGAATAATGAAAACGGTGAGCCTTTTTTAATTATCAAGTAGCATGTTAAGAATAGCAGTACAATCTAAAGGTCGTCTGTATGACGAGACGATGTCGTTCCTGGCTGAATCAGACATCAAGTTGAATTTAATGAAGAGAACATTGCTGGTGCAGGCGAGCAACTTCCCTCTGGAGGTGCTCTTCCTGCGTGACGATGATATACCCCAAACAGTAGCAAGCGGTGTAGCTGACATTGGCATCGTGGGTGAGAACGAGTTTATGGAACGTGATGAGGATGCTGAGATTGTAAAACGTCTGGGCTTCAGCAAGTGCCGTTTGTCATTAGCTGTTCCAAAGAACGTTGACTACCAGGGTGTCCAGTGGTTTGAGGGAAAGAAGATTGCCACCAGCTATCCTGTCATCTTAAAAAAGTTTTTGGCAGATAAAGGAGTGAAAGCCGATATTCACGTGATAACAGGCTCAGTAGAGATCAGCCCGGGTATAGGTCTGGCTGATGCGATTTTCGACATCGTTAGTTCTGGTTCTACTTTGGTGAGCAACCACCTGAAAGAAGTAGAGGTGGTGATGCAGAGTGAAGCGCTGCTGATAGGTAATCGTAATATCAGTGCCGACAAGCGTGAAGTCCTCGAAGAACTATTGTTCCGCATTGATGCAGTGAGAGCGGCAGAAGATAAGAAATATGTGCTGATGAATGCCCCTAAAGACAAGTTGGATGAGATTATTGCTGTGTTACCTGGTATTAAGAGTCCTACTGTGATGCCGTTGGCAGAAGAAGGATGGTGCTCGGTACATACGGTACTTGACCAGAAACGATTCTGGGAGATTATCGGGAAGTTGAAAGACTTGGGTGCTCAGGGCATTCTTGTTATTCCTATAGAGAAAATGATTGTTTAAATCAGAGAGTATATGATTTTAATTAATTATCCAGATAAGTCAAAGTGGAGTGAGTTGCTCAAGCGTCCTGTGATGAATACGGAAAGCTTGAACGAGGTGGTGAAGAGTATTCTCGACCAAGTGAGGTATAATGGCGACGAGGCCGTACTTAGTTTTGAAGAGACCTTCGACCATGTTAGGTTGAGGAGCCTTGTGGTGACAGAGGAAGAAATACAAGAAGCCGAATCGTTGATAAGTGACGAGCTGAAAAATGCTATCGTACTTGCCAAAAACAACATAGCCCGGTTTCATGAAGCCCAGCGTTTTGAGGGAGTGCTGGTGGAAACCCAACCAGGTGTTACTTGCTGGCAAAAATCAGTACCTATCGAACGAGTGGGATTGTATATCCCAGGTGGTACAGCACCCCTTTTCTCGACCGTACTGATGTTGGCTATACCTGCTAAAATTGCGGGTTGTGGCGAGATAGTATTGTGTACCCCTCCTGCACGTGATGGTAAGGTACATCCTGCTGTCTTGTTTGCGGCAAAGACTGCTGGTGTAAGTCATATATATAAGATTGGTGGTGTACAAGCCATTGGCGCTATGGCTTACGGTACTCAGTCCGTACCTCGCGTATATAAGATATTCGGCCCAGGTAATCAGTATGTTACTGCTGCCAAGCAGTTGGTGAGTATGGGTGATGTGGCTATTGATATGCCAGCAGGCCCATCAGAAGTGATGGTGTTGGCTGACGAAACAGCTAATCCTGTGTTTGTAGCAGCAGATTTATTGAGTCAGGCAGAACATGGGGTTGATAGTCAGGCGATGTTAGTGACTACCTCTGAATCGTTGCAGCAAGAAGTGATGAAAGAAGTAGAGCGCCAACTGGATGTATTACCTCGTAAGGAGATAGCCAGCAAGTCATTAAAATACAGTCGTCTGATACTGGTAAAGGATATGGATGAGGCCATCGAGATGGTGAATGAATATGCTCCTGAGCACTTGATTATTCAGACCAAAGACTATGAAGCATTGGCCAAACGTGTGGTAAATGCAGGTTCAATATTTTTGGGCAAATATGCTTGCGAGAGTGCAGGCGATTATGCTTCTGGCACCAACCACACTTTGCCAACCAATGGCTACGCAAAAGCATATAATGGTGTGAACCTCGATAGTTTCTGTCGCAAGATTACCTATCAGGAACTCACGGCTCAGGGCATTGGTCGGATAGGTAAAGCTATTGAGGTGATGGCTGCTAACGAGCAGTTGGATGCACACAAGAATGCTGTAACAGTAAGGTTACAGAACTCAGCTTTTCAGAAGGAGCAACTTGCCACACAGCCATTCAATCTTGAACAACTTGTCAGAAAGAATATTTGGGAATTGGCTCCTTATTCTTGTGCGCGTGATGAATATAGTGGGGTAGATGCCAGTGTATTCCTCGATGCTAATGAGAATCCTTATAATGGACCTATCAATAGATACCCCGATCCTTTGCAGAAACAGCTCAAGCAAGAGATAGCTAAGGTGAAGGGTGTGAGCGAAGATCGCATCTTTTGTGGCAATGGAAGCGATGAGGCCATCGACTTGGTATATCGCATCTTCTGTAACCCAGGTGTTGATAATGCGGTGGCTATCGATCCCAGCTATGGCATGTATAAAGTATGTGCTGATGTGAACAATATCGAATACCGCAAAGTGCAACTGGATAACGACTTCCAATTCCATGCTGCTGATATGCTGCAAGTGGCAGATAATCATACCAAACTGATGTTTATCTGCAGCCCCAATAACCCTACAGGCAATGACATGAGTCATGCTGAAGTCGAGCAACTGTTGCAGCAGTTCAGAGGTATTGTGGTGGTAGATGAAGCTTACTTTGATTTCTCTGAGCAACCTTCATTTACCCAGTTGTTAGACAAATATCCTAACCTGATTGTATTGCAAACCTTCTCTAAAGCATGGGGGTGTGCTGCTATCCGTTGTGGTTTGGCTTTTGCTTCCCCTCAGATTATAGGTTTGTTCAATAAGGTGAAATATCCCTATAATGTGAACCTATTGACACAGCAACAGGCTCTTGAGGCATTACGCAATGCCCAACAGACCAAGGAATGGGTGAAAATTCTCAAGGAAGAACGCACCAGACTGATGCAGCTTTTTGCAGAACTTTCACTGACTGATAAAGTATTCCCATCAGATGCTAACTTCTTCTTGGCGAGAGTGTCTGATGCCAATGCCATTTATAAATATTTGGTGGGCGAGGGCATCATCGTCAGAAACCACAACTCTGTTACCTTGTGTGGCAACTGCTTGCGCATTACGGTAGGAACACCTGAAGAGAATAATACCTTAATCGAAGCATTAAAAAGATGGAAAAGATGAAGCAGGAATACAATTCCCAATCAAAACAACGTGTATTGTTTATCGACCGTGATGGTACATTGGTAGTTGAACCACCAGTGGACTATCAGCTTGATTCGTTCGAGAAGTTGCAGTTTGTACCCAAGGTGATGAAGAACCTGGGTTTTATTCGTAGCAAACTCGACTTTCGCTTTGTAATGGTGACCAACCAGGACGGTTTGGGTACATCCTCTTTCCCTGCTGATACTTTCTGGCCAGTGCATAACTTGGTGATGCAAACATTAGAGGGAGAGGGTATTACGTTTGATGAGGTGTGTATCGACCCTTCTATGCCAGAAGACAATTCGCCTAATCGCAAGCCTCGCACTGGTATGCTGCAACAATTTATTGATAATCCTGAATACGACATCCCCAATAGTTTCGTTATTGGCGACAGACCAACTGATGTGGAATTAGCCAAGAATTTAGGATGCAAGGCCATTCTGCTGCAACCAGACATGTCTTGTTTGGAAACAAAGCCCGAGCTGAAGGATGTTTGCGCCCTTGTAACTGATGATTGGGACTATATTGCCGAGTTCCTTTTTGCTGGTGAACGAAAGGCTGAAGTACGTAGAACAACCAAAGAGACTGATATCTATGTGGCAGTTAATTTGGACGGACGGGGAGATTGTGATATCAATACTGGTCTGGGTTTCTTCGACCACATGCTTGAGCAGATTGGCAAACATGGAGGCATCGACTTGACTGTCCAAGTTAAGGGTGACCTTTATGTGGACGAGCACCATACCATTGAAGATACAGCATTGGCTTTGGGAGAATGTTTGTATAAAGCCTTGGGCAGCAAGCGAGGTATTGAACGCTATGGCTATTGCTTGCCGATGGATGATTGCCTGTGCCAAGTATGCCTCGATTTCGGAGGGCGTCCTTGGTTGGTATGGGATGCTGAGTTCAAACGTGAGAAGATTGGCGAGATGCCTACCGAGATGTTCCTACATTTCTTCAAGTCTTTGAGTGATGCTGCCAAGATGAACTTGAACATCAAGGCTGAAGGACAAAACGAGCACCACAAGATCGAGGGCATCTTCAAAGCGCTGGCCCGAGCCATCAAAATGGCGATAAAACGAGATATCTATCACTATGAACTTCCCTCTTCAAAAGGAACGTTATAAACTAAAGAATAAGCTCGGCAATTTGCCGAGCTTATTTCTTTATGATGTTTTGTCGCAACAAGGACTAGTTCTTATGTCACAACAATAATTCAATTCTCATTGATTGTCATTTCGTTAATCAGTCTCTGAGCACCACCCAGCTTGTCAATCACGAACAGCACATAGCGGATATCCACTGCGATGCAACGCTGCAGGTTATCGTCGAAGTTGATATCACCACTCAGTGATTCCCAGTTGCCGTCAAAAGCAATACCAATCAACTCACCGTTGTCATTCATCACTGGGCTACCTGAGTTACCACCAGTAATATCGTTGGTAGTCAGGAAGCAAGCTGGTAATGAACCATCCTTCATGGCATAACGGCCAAAGTCACGCTTCTGCAGGAGCTCCTTCAGCTTAGCAGGAACTACAAACTCAGGATCGTCAGGATTCTCTTTCTGCAGCACACCGTCGCCAGTAGTATAATACTTGTAGTGTACACCATCCTTAGGATCGTATGACTTCACATTACCATAAGTAAGACGCATGGTGAAGTTAGCGTCAGGATAAGATGGAGTAGGCTGTTTCATCTCACCGAGACCTCGGATAAATGCTTTGTGCAGCAATGACAGATCCTCCATTTCACCATATACATCCATTGCTTTTGAGAGGCAATCCATTGTAGAACTTACAAAAGCCAGCGATGGATCCCTGTCGATAGCTTTAACGGTAGGCTTCTTGAGGAATTTCTCCAAATTGGCCTCATTGGCTAAGATAGAGTTGTTGTAGATATTGTCAACATAAGCATTGACATTGCCCTTGAAATCACGTTGGATAGTTTGGTAGAAGTTAGGCAGTTCGCTGCTGCTGAGCGCTTTCTCTAATGCAGGAATCATAGCCTTAGCCACCTGACGGTCCACTTCGTGGTCATAGTCCTTGTTGTGGATGCGAGCATATTGTGCACGAATCATTTCTTTGGCTTCCTCGATAGCAGCATTATCCTTGTTGTTGATAGCCTCTTTCATCTTCTTCATAGGCTCTTCCGGAGTCCTGAATTCAATGGCACTGTAGAACTCAGTCAGGTAGTCAATCTGACGCTCTACAGGAATAGACTTTTCTACGATATCATTGATCTTGTCAACTACACCTTCATACTCAGGCTTGCCCTGTGCGAAAGCTTTGAACTGTTTCTCCACCTCAGCTTTTGCTTCCAACACCTTGTTGTCAGCAATAGCCTGGTTCATGCCGATTGAGTTCTTCCAGTAGTTGCTGCTACCAGCAAACTTGCTGGCATACTGGATACGAGTCTTGTCGCTCTTGGCCATCGCCTCACGCAATACATCCAGACGTACAGTACGCATGTCAATACGAGACTGGTTGGTGGTGTACATACGCTCAGTAACCTCTGATTCAGTGAGATATCGACTAGTACTGCCTGGGAAACCTAAGATCATGGCGTAGTCGCCTTCGTTCAAACCTTTGATAGAAATACTGAGATACTTAGGGGTACTCAGAGGCACATTCTCAGGAGAATAGTCAGCAGGCTCACCGTTTTTGTCGGCATAGATGCGGAATACAGAGAAATCACAAGTATGACGAGGCCACATCCAGTTGTCGGTTTCACCCCCAAATTTACCAATACTTGATGGAGGAGCAGCCACCATGCGAACATCGTTATACACCTTGTAATAGATGAGGTAGAACTTGTTGCCAGCATAGAATGGATAAGCTTGAGCTACGATACCAGGTTTGCCGTTGAGGTCGCTCTTAGCCAACTCATCCTGTGCTATTTTATTGAGGTAGGGACGAGTGAGAGAATTGATTTCTGTCACCTCACCATTTTTGATCTGCTCGTTTACCAAGTCGGTGATATCCACAATGCGATGTACAAAGCGGAAAGAAAGGCGCTCGTTAGGCAACTCGTCAGCTAATGTAGCCGCCCAGAAACCATCCGTCAGGTAGTCGTGTTCCACAGAGCTGTGTGCCTGGATTGCGCCATAGCCACAGTGATGATTGGTAAGCACCAAACCGTTGGGAGAGATAATCTCACCAGTGCAGCCACCGCCAAAGATACCCACTGCATCTTTCAGTGATACGCCATTGGGATTATAGATAGCAGAGGCATCCAGCTTCAGACCTTGTTTCTTCATCATGTCGATGCTGTTCTGTTGCTGCATGAGTTGCAGCAGCCACATGCCTTCATCTGCTTTTGTCGCTAATGAAAATAGTGTCGCAAATGCTACAATAATTAAGACTTTGACTTTCATTTTCTAAAGATGTTTAAAATTTGGGCAAAGATAACTCAATTAATTGAATAAAACAATATATTTGCTGCGGACATCAACATAAACATAACTGAAATGAATCAAAAGACTATAAGTCTAATATGTTTTGTGACCTTTCTGGCTTCTGTTTTGGCCTCATGCAGTAGCGCTTATCAGATTGCAGGAAAGTCAGATATCAATAGTCTAGACGGAAAGAAACTTTATCTTAAGACACTTTCTGAGAGCGGATGGATGCCTGTGGATTCAGCCTCGGTAGAGCATGGTTTGTTCTCTATGGAGGGTGTCTCTGATTCTACTATGATGGTGTCTATCTACATGGAAGACGAGAGCATTATGCCTATCATTCTAGAAAACGGTATCATTCAGGTGTCTATTAACACAGGCAATATGCGAGCTTGGGGTACTCCGCTGAACAATGCACTCTATAATTTCTTCGACCAAAGAAACAGTATAGAAGATCAGCTGAACAATCTCGATCGTCGTGAGGCACAGATGGTGCTGAATGGTGCCAATATCGACGAGGTGCATGCCCAGATGATGAAGGAGAGTGAGGAGCTGAACCGCAAGATGAACGAATATATATTGTCATTCATCAAGGACAACTACAACAATGTGTTAGGCCCAAGTGTGTTCATGATGATGTGCAGTTCGATGCCTTATCCTATGATGACCGATCAGGTGGAAGATATCCTGCGAGGTGCTCCAGACATTTTCAAGCAGCATCCTCTGGTGCAGGAGTTCATCACCAAGGCGCAGGAAAACATGAAGCTGATAGAAGAACAGCAACTGTTAAGACAGAATATGGCAGAGCGTGAACGTGCTGGCATCAATCCTGCCAATCAATAATCAACCTTCACATATTATGAAAAAAACCGTTATTTTTATCGGTTTGTGCATGATGATGCTATCGTGCCAAACAAACATTGACAACAGTCAACCCATCACATTGGAGGGCTTATTGCATGAGATGGTCTCCTACAATACCGTAGCCCAATATCCAGCCATATCTTACAAGGCTGCCCAGGTGAGCAGTTATGATAGACGTTCTGTCAGTCCTGATAGTCTTAATTGGTTTGCCAATGGCGATGGTTTTGGCTATGAGCGTTTAGACACCATCAATGGACGAGTTGAAAAAGTGCTCTTCGATAAAGAAGGTCCAGGTGTGGTGACACGCTTCTGGATGACTACCAACGATAAGCG
>JAEEOD010000037.1 GCA_016284115.1 Bacteroidaceae bacterium | reverse complement strand
ACCACAACCACTTCAGCAACCTGCTTCGCTTATAGTGCTCCCTTCACAATTGATGAAACAACGACCGTTAAGGCAATTGCCAAGAAATCTACAGATGACAATGCAAGCTCTGTTGTTAACAAAACCTTTACAAAGGCAACTCTTTTGACAGTTGCTCAAGCAAGAGCTGCAATAGACGGAGGTACCACTAACGATGTCGATTTTGTAAAGGGCATTATTGCAAAATTAGATAATTTAAGTGACGGTGCTCTTACTTATTGGATTTCTGATAATGGAAGTATGACCGATAACATTAAATGTATTCAGGGAAAGAATATTGGTGGTGCAGCTTTCGCAGCCACAACAGACATTGAGGTGGGTGATATAGCGATTGTCAAGGGTACACTGTCGAAATCTGGTAATAACTACCAATTTAATGCAAATAACGAGGTTGTATCCATCACCCCACGTACGAAAGTTAATATCGCTACATTCACCGCTACGACAACGACACTGGTTTTGGGTGGTACAACAACTACCGAAACAAATGTCACAAACGACCAGGCAGGATGGACGCCTGTTAGCTATTCTTATGAATCGGATGACACGGATGTGGCAACTGTCAATGCCAGCGGTGTCATTACAGCTGTTGCCAAGGGTACTGCCAACATTACTGTTAGCCCAGTTGTATCTGCTGCTGACCCAACCTATAAGGTAGGTGAATCCAAGTCTGTTGAAATCACTGTTCATAATCCATCGCATACTGCCACTTTCTCTGTTAATGGAACTACCAGTGAGAGTTCAGTAGAGGAAGGTGAAGCTATTACTTTCCCTGATGATCCTGCAGATTTTGGAGGTAAGAAATTTGTGGGTTGGGCAGAAGCCACTATTACAGGCACGACCAATACTGCTCCATCATTTGTAGAGTCTGCAACGATGGGCACAGCAGATGTAACCTATTACGCTGTGTTTGCAAGTGGCACTGAGACTGAGGGTTGGAAGAAGCTTGCAGCAAGTGAAGTGTCTGAGGCGGGAACCTATGCTCTGCTGACAACGGATGGCCATGCATTTAGTGGAACAATTTCAGACGGACATGGTCAGGTAACAACCGATGCTTTCGAGTTCGTTAACAACGTAGCAACAAGCGCCCCAACAGGAACCTGTGAAATAACGCTTCAGGCTGTAACTGGTGGTTACAAGATGTACAATGCAGATAATGGCTATCTATACGCTTCTGAAGCAAAATCAGGCAAACTTTCCTGGCACAATTCAGAAACGAGCTATTGGTCATACGATTCATCAAACTGGAAGTATAATAGCAATGGTGCGTTTTTAAGAAGCTACAACAATGGTTCAATAAGGACATATAGCTCAAATAATGGTGCTGTCCTTGTTTTCGCTCAAAAGACAACAATTGCGTCGTATTCCGACTACTGCACGACAGTTATCTCTGATCCATCTGATCCCGAAGTTAGTGGCTCAACAGTAACCTTGACCACCACTGCCAATATGGACGGCTGGCGCTCATTCTATGATGCAACAAAGGATTACAAAGTAGATGCTAATACGACCATCTATGTAGCAGCAGTGTCTGAAACAGCTGGCAGTGTGACTCTGAATCCAGTAGCAGCTACTGCTATTCCTCACGGAGAGGCTGTTATCCTGAAGACTACTGATGCCGGACATAGCATGACTCTGACGGAAACGACAGGTGCTGAAACATTAGGTGCCAACGTTCTGACAGTTACTGATGGAACAAACGATGCTGATGGCTATCGTCTGGGCTATAAGAACGGTATTGGTGTTGCTTTCTTCATGTATACAGCAACTAAGCCTTCAGCTGGTATCGTGTATATCACAAAAGCAAATGTGAATACTGGTTCTACAGCGCCTGAGTTCTTGACAATCGGTGGCGAGACGACGGGTATCAAGAGCCTCACCCCAGTCCTCTCCGAAGGCGAGGGAGCAGTGTATGACCTGCAGGGACGTAAGGTTGCTCAGCCCACAAAGGGACTGTACATTGTGAATGGCCGTAAGGTTGTTGTTAAGTGAGAGATTTTGTTTAATTTTGAATAGAATTTTGTATAATTTCTCGCCAAAGGCGACATAAAAACAAGAAAAAAATGAAAAAGATATATAATAAACCAGAAATGGAAACGTTAGTAATAAAGAGCAGTCATCAGCTGCTGGCAGGCTCTGAAAAGCAAGCTTCAGGAGAAACACCAAGTGAATGGGGTGCTCCTGGCTTTGACTTCGAAGAATAACCGTTCAATTAAAATCATTATAGTTTTAAGTTTTAGTTACTGTGGGCTCAAAAACCAAGGCACCGGGAGGTGCGCAGGGCCTTTTTTCAATTAACGTCTGAAAAAATTGATAGTAAAAAAGAACCTTCCTCCTGGCTTGTGATGAGTCGGGAGGATTTTTTGTCCCGCAGCTATTGCAGATATAGCAGATATTTATATACTTACAATGATACTGTCGTTGCAGTTGTAGTTTTTAACATGTAATTACCACGAATTATCCATGTAATTATCATGAATTCTTGTTTGAGGCGGGATTGATAACAAAAACAAGAAAAACACTTTTACCGATTTCAATCTTTTCAAGATGATTGCTTGGCATTGGTGGTGACAGCCTGTAAACAAGTTTACGTCATTCACCATCAATACCAACCCTCGCATTTCATGCTGGAAATCAGTAAAAGCAAAAACCACCGCTTCACTCAAAAACCAGGCTGTGCACTGAATAAAACTGTGTTCTGAGTAACTGTTTTTCAGGTTCGTAGAACCGATGTTTTTGCATTTTTTGGGCCTACACCTACCATGATTCTCTGAAACGCCGATGTACAGAGGGTTTGAAGCACGTTAGGTCTCGTTTGACACCTCCCATACACGTACCATAGAGGTCACATAGACCTCACAGAAACCGTCAGCATTTCTGTTTCAACCAAATTGAAGCAGAGCTGTTTTCTTTAAATTCTGTGCGCCCTTCAGCTTGGGGGCTATGGGAGGTGTATGTGAGGTGTATGGGAGGTGTATGGTACCTGTTTCACAACACCTAACGTGGCTCCGAGGCCTTTGTACAAAGGCAATCCGGAAGATCATGTGAGGTCTCGGCCTTTTTTGCGTATCGTCGCCGAAAAACGAGTATGCCACAAGAGCCAAGTTTCCTCGGCACAAACATCAGGTTTGCCCTAGGGAAGCCTCATGTTCCCACGGTGGGAGCGCCTATCTTCCTTGCCACAAGAAACGATCTTCCTTGCCACAAACATCTATCTTCCTTGCCACAAACGACCCTCTTGCGTGGTCCAAGACCATAGAAGGAAAAACAGAGAGACTAATTCAGGTGAAGGGTGATTGGTCGCTGCGCTCAAAATCTGACAAAATCTGAATAAAAATCTATTAAAGACGGGAAGATATAGAGAGATTTTGTATAATTTTGAAATAAATTTTGAAAGATTTTAAGGCCGAGAGGCCGACCAATGCGTGATTAATCGTTAATTATTCAAGTTTCGTATATTAACAAAAAACCTTCAAAACCCCTTCTGTTGGATTGATGCTCTTTCAGAGCATTGTGTCAAGGGCTATAGCTGTGTCTTTAAAAGTACGCTTTTACACCACAGCTACACCCCTTGCCACAACCACCGATGTGGTAACAATCCCCCAGAAGGCAAAAACCAACGCTTCACTCAAAAACCGGCTGGCGCACCATCAAATAGTCAACCTTAACCATAACTAAAACCTATCACCCATCAGCAATCACCTGTTTTTGTTTATCCCTCTGCCTCAAAAAATTATATGGTTAATTATATGGCTTCGCAAGGCCACACTCATACCTTTAGGTGTGAGAATTATATGTTGAAAAGAAATTTATGTGAACATGTAATTACCACGAATTGCTCATGTAATTTTTATGAATGATTGTTATTATTATATGGCGATTACATGTTAAAGACAGTCCCCTCGGTGCAATCGTTTACGGTATGTTTTCCCTTTTGCTGTTTGGATAGTTGTACAAATCTCGTTACTTTTGTACCCAATTCATTCATATTACTAACAAAACTAATGTAACAAAAACAAAATGAAAAAGAACATTTTTACTTTATTGGCGCTATTAGTATGCGCTGTCGGGAGTGCGTGGGCGACGGATGAGGTGATTTATTCATGGGTAGGAGGATCTGAAAGTGCAACCCAAACAGGTGGAACTGTTTCGGTACTTGGTTCTGATGATGAGGTGAATGTCGCTTCTAGCACTATTAATGGTACATATTATGTTATTAAGGTTGCGAGCAAGAAAGCTAGTGTTGCAACGTCTCATACTCAAATAGCACTTAATAGTACTCTACAAGAAGGCGATCAAATTAGGATAAGCGGTTTCCAAAATAAAAATGCTTCTGATAAAGTTGTAACAACCTATTTGAAATTCTTAGATGGTACGACGGATAAGGGAGACATAAGTGATTCCAATAATTGGGGGAATATGTATAATGATGCGCAGTATGCGACTATTAATGAGCCTGAAACAAAGACGTTTAACGTTACATCAGCTTTGGCAGGCAGTAATACTATATATATTACTCGCAACTCTTCTGGAACAAATCTTTGGATTAGCAAGATTGAAATTGTTCGTCCGGCATCTAAGGCCGCCACACCAACTGTTACCCTTGGTGATTACAACACAACAACGAGTAAATATGCAGTTACTTTGAGTTGTGCCACTGATGGTGCAACCATTCATTACAGCACAGACAATAAGGCAAGTTACACAGACTACTCAGTAGCTTTAGCACTTGCTCCAGGCACGACTCTTGATGCATACGCTACTAAGACTAGTATGGATGACTCGGATGCTATGGAACAATATACTGTTCCTGCTGCACCGACAGAATGGGTAGTGACCTACGAAAACGCTGAGGGCGCAACGGGTATTGTTCCTTCAGAAGATCATGTCACAATTGGAGAAAACTATATGTTGCCTACCAACATTACAATGTATAAGGAGGGTTATACGCTGACAGGTTGGAATGATGGCACGACAACACACGCTGTAGGCGCATCGTATACCCCTGATGGGAATAAGACTCTGACAGCTGTATATACGGCAAACACCGTTTCGTTGGCTGACCGCAATGGTGCCGTTACTGTGAAGTGGGGACCGTTTAATCAGAATTTAAGAATACCCGATATTCACTTTGAAGGAGGTACTGGTTTCGTGGTAACTCAAGCTACTGTCAATGGTCAAAAGATTGATGTTAAGTTACCCATCGATGCCACAAATGGTAAGTTTAAGAATCAGGCAGAAAATGCTTGGACTCAGGTTGGTGTTGGCACTGTCTTTACTATCCCTGCTGCTGATGGCGCAACAATAACATATAAGCAGTATGATGCTGGCGCAGTAACCACCCCAGAAGAGTCTGCAACAGGCGACACTTACGAGCTGACTGCTGCTGGAACAGCTGGTCAGTTATATTATGAGTATATCCAAGTTGAGCTTCCTGCATTACCCTTAAAGAATGTTGCCAATTTCAAGTTTACAGCTAAGTCAGATTGGAACAATAGTAATCATCAGACAGTAGGCAAAATAAAAGCGACGTTTAGCAATAATGCAGAAAACTCTTATGTAAAATACGCGAAAGGAAACACGTTGACATTAGAGGTAACTGGCGAATATGTAATAACAAAGGTTGAGTTAGGTTACGTTAGTAACAACTATTCTCCTGCCGAAAATACTATTACAACCGAGGTCGGTACAATGAATGCAGCTGGTACACTATGGACTGGTTGTGCTGATGGTCTTGTTATTACCAATTCGGCAACGGGTTCTAATGATACTCGTGTTAACATGCTGAAGGTTACCTATGTGCCCTCTGTTCCTATTGCCATTACCTGCGAAGGAGGCTATGCATCTTATTCTTGTGACAAGGCTCTGGACTTCACAGGCAGCAATGCTAAGGCTTACATTATCAAGGCTACATCGGAGAGCTCTGCTACGCTGACAGAGGTGACCAAGGTTCCTGCAAACACGGGTATTATCGTAGCTGGCACGAAGGGAGAGACCGTAAATGTCCTGACAACAGATGGAGCAACTGACGATGTCACAGGCAACTTGCTGAAGGGCACTGTAAACACTCCTGTAGCTGTTGATGCTGATAAGGCATATGGCCTGTCGAAGACTGACGGAAAGTTCCATCTGCTGAACGCTGGTACTATTCCTGCAAACAAGGCATACTTGCTGGCCAGCGAAGTTTTCCAGGCTTCTGGTGCTGCAGTTCTTGATCTTGACTTTGGCGAAACGACAGGCATCAACATGGTTAATGGTTCAGAATTCATGGTTAATGGTTCTGACTTCTACAACCTGAACGGTCAGCGTGTGGCTCAACCCACCAAGGGCCTCTACATTGTGAATGGCCGCAAGGTTATCATTAAGTAATTAATGAAAATTCTTTGACCTAAAGGTACAAAGTGTGGCGATGCATTCTCAAATTCTCAAATTCTTGATAAAAAGAATTAATGATAATTACATGGTAATTAATGTTTAAATAGAAAACAAGATGAAAAAGACATATATCAATCCCGAAATGACGATTGTCAAAGTAAGAGTGGCCAATCAAATTCTGGCCGGTTCTATTGGTAAAGGAGAAGGTAACATTGATCCTAATGATGTAGGAGCTCCTGAGTTCGACTTCGAATTCTAAATAGCTATACAGGAGTGCACGGCGGAAGTGAGCCGCCGTGCACTTTCTTTTTTTCCAGAGTAAAAACAAACAAACTACTAATGACGATATTTGAAACGATGACGAGAAGACTTGTTCTGACCTTCGCAGGCGCGGTGCTGGCACTGGCGGGGTATGCACAGGAGGCTGGGCAGGAGAGTGAGCCGCAGCAGACCAGCATCAGGAGCTATAAGCTGGCGCGTATCTCGTTCGACGGCGACAAGGTGCTGGCGACGTACAACGGCGAGGCGGAGGCGAAGACGTACGACATGGACGCGGTGGACGTCAAGGTGGCCATGAAGGGCGACGCAAACCGCGACGGCAAGGTGACCATCACCGATGCTGTCAGCGTGGTGAACTACATTCTCCGACCTGGAGAGCAGAGTGGGGCGGAGGATGATGGCAACGGCTCTGAGAACTTCAACTTCTACGCTGCCGACGTCAACGAGAGTGACGACATCACCATCAGCGATGCCGTGGGTGTGGTGAACATCATTCTCCAACCTATTCATTAATTATTTGAGGCGGAGGAATAAACAAAAACCAGAAAAAACCCCTTCTGTTGGATTGATGTTCTTTCAGAGCATTTGTGCCCAGTGCCATGCCTTTGGCTTTAAAAGCACGCTTTTACGCCATAGCCATACCACTTGTCACAACCACTGGCGTGGTATCAAGCCCACAGAAGGAAAAACAGGAAAAACCGATTCAGGTGTTGGGTAGTTTAAATGAGTAATTAGTAATGAGTAATTAGTTCGCAAGGCCACACTCTGACCTTGGTCAGAGAAATTATGATTACCTCTGAGCGACTCACTTTCTTCATTCTTTCTTCATTCTTGTCTATTGGCGCCAGCCGGTTTTTAGCGCGAAGCGCTGGTTTTTCCTCTGATGATGTTTTCAGTTGCAAGGCAACGAGTGATGATGGGATGGCTGGTGCAAGAGCTCGCTCTTAGCAACCATGCCAGAACATCGGCACGAAGGCTCGAAGAGCCAAAACATCAGAAGCGGGGTTTTGATGGTTTTTGTTAAAACAAGAAATTGCCCAATAAATTGTAAATTATCAGATATTAATACCATATATCTGCTTGACCTCACTCATCACAAAGGTGCTCTCGATAGACCCCACGCTATCGATGTCGCCCAGTTTGGTGAGCACAAACTCCTGATATTGCTTCATGTCCTGCGCACGAACCTTCAGCAGATAGTCGTACGAGCCCGACGTGTTGTAACACTCCGTCACCTCGGGGATGCGCTGGATGCGGCGCACGAAGGCATCTGCAATCTCATGGTTTATCTGCTTGAGCTTGACCTTGCAGAACACCAGCAACCCCTGATTCAGTTTCTCCGGATCAAGGATAGCCACATATTTCTTGATATACCCTTTCTTCTCCAACCGCTTCTGTCGTTCAAAGACGGGCGTCGGGGTCAGATGCACGGCATCCGCCAGCTCTTTCGTGGTCAGCTTCGCGTTTTTCTGCAGCGTTTTCAGTATCTGCAAGTCTGTTTCGTCTAAGTTATAAGCCATCATTCATTCTTTTATTCGCTGCAAATATAGGCATATTTTCTGAAATATGCAAGAAATTCAGAAGAATTGACAATCTACTTTTTATTTACAATTTTACAATTTACTGTTTACAATTTATTGGGCAATCTACTTTTTATTTACAATTTGACAATTTACGATTTATTGGACGATTTTACAATTAAACCATTGACCATTAATTTTTCATTTCTTGTTTTTACAAAAACCTTGAAAACAATGTAGCGCAAGCGCGGAGGTTGGACGGGGACAATAGACTATTGGGCGTGATGCATTAGACTATTTGCAGGGCGGAAAGCGGTCGGTTTCCGGCGATGGTTCCGGTGTCTGGATGGTGCTGGTTTCTTGGCTGTTTTGACTTTTAGACTTTTTGGCGTTAAAGCACAAAAAACAACGAAAAATAATGACAATATATTATATATATATAAATTATATATAATTATTGTCAGCCATGGTCCCATACAACGATATCGCCCAAACGCCTAAACGCCTATATTGGGTGATGGGTGAATTATAATGAGTAATTGTAATTATGATTACCTCTGCAGCGACTCACTTTCTTCATTCTTTCTTGTTTTGTTGTCATCAACACCGGAACATAAATGATTTTGAATAATTTTGAAATAGATTTTGTTTAATTTTGAGGCCGAGAGGCCGACCAATATATTTAAAAACACGAATTTCCACGAATTGACCATGAATTCTACAATCAGAAAGGAACAAGGTTATGAAAAAGACATATTTGAAACCCACGGTAGAGGTTTTTAAAA
>JAEEOD010000420.1 GCA_016284115.1 Bacteroidaceae bacterium | reverse complement strand
CACATCACGGCTCAGTAGCTCTTCGTCGCTGATGCCTCGGAAACAGTCACCAGAATTCTGTATTTTGAAAAGTAACTTGTCGCCTTCCTCACCATACTTGCCCATCAAGGTGGAGAGATTCTCCATCGCAGGCGTCTCTATTTGACGAAAACCATATAGGTGATATACCTCACGTATGGTATTGAAAATATAGTTGCGTTTCGCCATCTCAATGGGCGAAAAATCTCGGGTTCCTTTAGGAATACTTGGTTTTACCATATTAATAATTATTAATCGCGACTACGTCCCATGAAAATCATGATATAGTAGATAAGTGTTGCCAACGAACCAATGGCAGCTACTACATAGGTGTAGGCAGCCGACTTAAGAGCATCTTTAGCATACTCGTGGTTAGAATAGTTGGTCATTCCGCTGTTGTTGAGCCACACCAATGCCCTACGACTAGCATCAATCTCAACTGGCAGGGTAATGAAGCTAAACAGCGTGGTAACAGCAAATAACAAGATACCAACAAATAATACTTGAGGGAACACCTCTAAAAGAAATATACCTGCTAGAATTACCCACGTCACCCACTGTGAAGCAAAAGTCACAATTGGAACCAACTGACTACGCAGGGTAAGCGGTGAGTAAGCACGTGCATGTTGCACAGCGTGTCCACACTCGTGAGCTGCCACAGCAGCTGCCATGATGCTGTTACTATTATATACACCCTCACTAAGGTTCACCGTTTTGTTAGTGGGATTATAATGATCAGTAAGTTGACCTTCCACGTGTGTTACTTGCACATCGTACAAGCCATTGTCGTGCAGCATCTTCATAGCTATCTCTGCACCAGTAAGTCCAGATGAGTTACCTATCTCAGAATACTTCTTGAACTTACGTTGCAGGTTCCACTGCACCAACCAACTAATAATGGCTACACCAATAAAGATAATCCATTGAATTCCTATTCCTGTTTGCATATCTTTTTGTTTTTAGTATTATACTTAATGCTCAGCCTGCAAAAGCTGTGCCAAATCAATCGATGATGAGTTCTACCACCGTATCCATATCTGTAGGCACCTCTGGCAACTCAAGCAAATAGCCCACCTTACTTTTGAGTATTTTGACGGGTGTACTATCTTTAAACAACTTAGCTCCAGACAGTTTATGGTCGGTTATTGGCAAGAGCAATCCTTTATCTTGCCACTTGAGGATGTGCACATAGAGTTTATTTCCCTTCTGCGTTGTAACGCCCCAATCGCGAGGTGTCACCAAACCACCACGTGTGCCATAAATGGTTTCACCATATTGGCACATCCACT
The DNA here is from genome assembly GCA_016284115.1 of Bacteroidaceae bacterium. The sequence goes on along the minus strand of JAEEOD010000420.1, from coordinate 2,990 downwards.
CACCAATCTCCTTGAGGCGACTCAGTGCAGTGGCAGGCAACTGTCCATCAGATTGTGGTCCAATGTTAAGTAAGAGGTTGGCATTGAGGCCTGCAGCATGCACCAACATTTGTATCAGCTCTTTGGTGGACTTATAATGCATGTCGGTAATATTGAAACCCCACGAATCACTCATAGTCTGGCATGACTCCAACGGCACTTCGTTGCTCACTTGCATATCACCTGAATAACCCGCATTGTTCTGTCCCGGCAAATCACGCTCGAAGATTTGTATATCCTCTCCTGGATTGAGATTCCTGTGATGGTTATTGCCCACCAAGCAAGATGGCTGGAGTCTATGTATCAAGGCATACTGCTCTTCAAGTTGCCAATTGAACGGCACAACATCGCTGGCATGATCCCATACTCCATCAAACCAAATGGCACCAATGGGGCCATATTGCGTCAGCAATTCGGTAAGTTGGGTATTCATAAAATTATAATAAGAGTTCCAGTCTTGCTGATTAGTTGGTCTACCCAGCTGTTTACCTGTATTGCCCAATGGATAGTCGAAGCGGTGCCAATCTAGATGCGAGTAATAAAAATTAAGGGTAATACCATATTTGGCACAGGCATCTGCTAATTCCTTGATGACATCACGTTTGAAAGGCGTAGCCTCAACTATGTTATATCCCTCGCTCGCCTTGGAATTAAACATAGAGAAGCCATCGTGGTGACGAGATGTAATAGTGATATATTTCACACCAGCATCGTAGAAAGCCTTCACCCACTCCTCAGCATCGTACTTGGCAGGATAGAAACCTGCTGGCAATTTAGCATATTCCTCGTAGTTGATGTTACGGTTGTTCATCACCCACTCGCCTTGTCCCATCATGGAATAGACACCCCAATGCAGGAACACACCAAGTTTCTTGTCCTGAAACTCAGTTCTTGCTTTTAGGTTTGCCTCTGAAGGAATATACTGAGCCTTCAAAATTGAACATTGAACATTAAACAATGAACAAGCCAATGCTACAAATATGTATTTAGCCAGCTGCCTCATTACCTATTACTCATTGTATCGTACTATCGTCTGCTCACGATCAGGACCGACAGAAACAATCTTCACTGGCACACCTAACTCATCTTCCAAGAAAGAGACATAATTATTGAACTCTTCAGGGAACTCGTCCTCACTTTGCATCTTCGACATCTGTATCTTCCAGCCAGGCATCTCCACATAAACAGGTTCTACGCCCTCAGAGATATCAAAAGGGAAATGGTCAATCACCTCACCATTCACCTTATAAGCCACACAAGCTTTGATAGTGTCAAAATCGTCCAGCACATCACTCTTCATCATGATAAGTTTAGTAACGCCATCAATCATCACAGCATATTTCAGCGCTACAAGGTCAATCCAACCGCAACGACGTTTACGTCCAGTTACGGCACCATATTCATGCCCCAGATCGCGAATCTTATCACCCACCTCATCGAACAACTCTGTGGGGAACGGACCTGCACCTACACGGGTGCAGTAAGCCTTGAAAATACCATATACATCACCTATGCGACGTGGAGAAACACCCAATCCTGTACAAGCACCGGCACATATAGTATTGGATGAGGTAACAAAAGGATAGGAGCCGAAATCCACGTCCAGCATAGTGCCCTGTGCACCTTCACACAACACCGACTTACCCTCGTCAAGCATCTGATTGATGACATGCTCACTATCCACTAACTGGAACTGCTTCAAATATTCGATGCCCTCGAACCATGCCTTTTCTACCTCAGTGATGTCATACGAGAAGTTCATTCCCTTGAGAATCTGCTCATGGCGAGACTTAGCAGCAGCATATTTCTGGTCGAAATTATATAGCAAATCACCTACACGCAAACCATTGCGACTAATTTTATCAGTATAGGTAGGGCCAATGCCCTTGCCTGTAGTACCCACTTTCGAGTCGCCTTTGGCAGCCTCATAAGCTGCATCCAGCACACGATGAGTAGGCATAATCAAATGAGTTTTCTTCGAGATAATCAGTCTGTCTTTTAGGTTATGCCCTGAACTCTCCAACGCCATAGCCTCATCCTTAAACAAGGCAGGATCGAGTACCACGCCATTACCTATGATATTCACTTTATCACCCTGGAAAATACCAGAGGGGATGGAACGAAGCACATATTTCTGTCCTTCAAACTCGAGAGTATGACCAGCATTAGGGCCTCCCTGAAAACGTGCAACCACGTCATAATTAGGAGTCAGAACATCTACCACTTTACCCTTGCCTTCGTCTCCCCATTGTAATCCCAACAGTACATCTACTTTCATTTGTTTCTATTTTTAATTGTTTACTTTTTTCTTTAACAATCGCTCACATTTGGCGCAAATGCCATACACATACAGCGAATAGTGAGTCTGCTTGAATCGAGGCAACTTCTTGTCCTCTATCTCTTGCTGCAGCAGAGCATCATGAAACTCGCTCACCTCTCCACACTGCGTGCAGATCAGATGGTGATGGGTTCCCTGGTTGTAGCATTTCTCGTACTGCGAAGTGGTGCCAAACTGATGCTTGATGACCAACCTGGCATCTATGAGCAGGACAAGGGTGTTGTAGAGTGTGGCACGACTCACCCTGAACTTGGCCTTCTTCTCCATGAGGACATAAAGCGACTCGATGTCGAAATGTCCGTTGATGGTATAGATCATGTCGAGAATCGCATAACGCTCAGGCGTCTTGCGATGCTTGCGGGTTGTCAGGTATTCCGTGAATATCTGCTTCACCTTCTCTCTTACCACCATATTGTCAGCACGAAAAGCCATACATATTTACACTTGCAGCAACAAAGTTAGCTATTTTTCCGTTATGCAGGGTAAAAACATCACGAAAAATTTATCTCCACCTCTTGCATCACCCATTGCCAAAGCTGTTTGGCCTGCGCATCGGGGCTGTCTTTCAGGGGCTCCACCAGCCTACACAATTTGAAAGCATGTTGCTCATTGC
>JAEEOD010000419.1 GCA_016284115.1 Bacteroidaceae bacterium | reverse complement strand
ATTAGGAGCCTTCGCCAACATGTCGGCTGCACCTATTAGAGGCATGCAACTCAGTGCTATCAGCAACATCTCCATTGGCGTGAAGCGTGGTCTGCAGGTAGCCTCCTTGTTCAACATCGCTTCTGGACAAATGCAAGGACTTCAGCTCTCACTCCACAACTTTACCGACGAGCTGAATGGTGTACAGTTGGGCCTGTTCAACACCGCCATCAGTCATCCAAAAGGCTGGCAAATAGGCTTGTTGAACATCACAAAAGACGAAGGTGGTCATAAGATTGGTTTGCTCAACGTAAGCCCAAGCACCACCATCGACTACATGGCATTTGGTGGCAATGTCAATAAAATCAATATGGCAGTGCGTTTCCGCAACCAAAGTACCTATCGTATCGTAGGTGTTGGCACACATTACATGGGACTAAACAAGAAATTCTCAGGAGCCATTGTCTACCGCCTGGGACAATATAAGCAACTCACACCCCATTGGTCGCTGAGTGCCGATCTTGGCTTTGCACACATTGAAACTTTCGAAGAAGAAAACATCAACATACCCAAACGTCTCTATAGCATCCAAGGACGTGTAAACGTCGACTACCAATTTAATAAATACTGGGGCGCCTTTGCCAGTGTGGGTTATGGCGACACCCGCTATTATAGTCATAACACCCGTTATCGCAACCGTATGATATTTGAGGCAGGTCTTACATTAAGGCACCAGCGCAGGTTAGACACAGCTCCAGTAAAAAGAGAGAAACCGTCTGTCGTAGAAGGAGGATCATTGGCACAATGGCCCAAGCACAAGAGTGCATGGTTAGCTGCGGCTGAGGTTACCGGCATTAACTTTTTTGTGCATGCCTTCGACCGTTGGGTGATGAATGAAGAGTTTGCTCAGACCACATGGAAGAGTATCGGCAACAATTTCAAGAATGCCTTTGTTTGGGATAACGACTTCTTTATCACCAATCTATTTGCTCATCCCTATCATGGCAATCTATATTACAACTCAGCCCGCAGTAACGGTCTGAACTTCTGGGAGTCAGCTCCATTTGCACTGGGTGGTTCACTCATGTGGGAACTCTTTGGCGAGACAGAGCCACCAGCTATCAACGACGTGATGGCCACCTCTATGGGTGGTATCGCCATTGGTGAGGTGACCCATCGCCTGAGCGATGCAGTGTTAGATGATAGTCAGCGGGGGGTCCGAAGGTTCATGCTGGAAGCTGTAAGTACCCTTATCAACCCTATAAAAGGACTGAACCGTATCATCTCTGGAGCTGCATGGCGTGTTAATCACCAGAATGCCCTGCATCATGATTGGGAAAGATTCCCTATCAACTTTACAGCAGCATTTGGTAACCGCTATCTGGCAGATGATGGTGCTTTCTTCCGAGGCGAGCATAATCCTTTCATAACACTTGGTCTAGAATATGGCGATGCCTTGAACGAGAAAGATAGTAATAAACCATACGACTACTTCGATGTGGAAGCCAACTTCGGACTTAGCAAGAACCAGCCTTTCATCAACCGTCTTCACTTGTTAGGCCGACTATGGAGCACCCCTATGTACTCCCACGACAATGGAATGAGAGCTGAGTTTGGATTATACCAGCATTTCAATTATTATAACTCCGAGCCAGTAAAGGATGGTACAGAACTTACTCCCTACCGCATCAGCGAGGCAGCAAGTGTGGGCCCTGGTATCATAGTCAGGATGCCTCAAGTAGGAGTGCTCACCAAGTTGGAACAGCGAGTATTCCTGAGTGGCATTTTGTTGGGAGGAACCAAGAGCGACTATTTCAACGTGTTGGAACGCGACTATAACATGGGTAGTGGCTTTAGCATCAAATCGAAGACCCATATAGAGTTACGCAACTTTGGCCGTTTCTCAGTGGATGTGAATTTCTTCAAATTGTACACTTGGAAGGGTTATGAAGACAAGGATTTGGACAATATAGACGATCCTCATTATTTAGATGTGCAGGGCGACAAGGGCAATGCCCGTCTGTTTGTCATCAATCCTATGGCCGAGATTGACTTGGGGAAACAATGGGGCTTTATTATGAACGCCAGCTATTTCAGCCGTAAGACACATTATAAGTATTATAATAATGTGAAAGCCAACACCTTTGAATTCAAGGCTGGATTAGCATATCATTTCTAATAGGCCAAAGATTCTCTCATGGCCTTAAGAAAACTCGCGTTTAATTCTTCCCAGTGCCTCGTCCAACGTAGAGACAGGACAACCCAGGTTCATCCTGACGAAGCCCTCGCCACCAGGCCCATAGCTGGCACCATTGCTGAGTATCACTTTGGCACCATCCTTAAAACGAGCCATCAGCTGATCTTGTGGCAAGCGCAAAGCACGACAGTCTATCCACAACAAGAAAGATGTATGAGGCCGAAAAGCCTTCATACCAATTTGATTCTCAGAGAAGAAGTCTGATGCTCGTTGTATATTTCCCTCGATATAACGCTTCAACGCTTCAATCCATCGGGTATCATCACGATAGGCAGCAATCACCCCCACCAAGGTAGGGATAGGTGGCTCGTCCAACTTGCTATTGACTAAAGTGGCAGCAAATCGCTCACGCAACTCTTTGTTCGGAATGACACAGAAGCCAGTGCCCGTCAGACCTGCAATATTGAACGATTTGGTAGGACTGCCGAACATCAAACATACCTTTGCAGCCGTCTCACTCACGCTAAAGAACGGCACATGCTGCACTCCATACAGCGTAAGGTCTGAATGAATCTCGTCAGAAATGACGATTATACCATGTCGATCGCAAATCTCGGCCAAGCGTACCAACGTCTCACGCTCCCAGTGAATGCCACAAGGATTGCTCGGGTTGCACAGCACCAGCACCTTCGTACGGTCATCAATCAACTGCTCCAGTCCGTCGAAATCCATACGGTATTTGCCGTCCTCCAAGATCATCGGGTTATCCACCGCCACTCGTCCCATACGTTCTATATAAAGCTTGAAATGGTCATACACAGGAGGCTGTATGATTACCTTATCGCCAGGATTAGTAAAGGTCAGATACGCCTGATTGATGCCTGCAATCACCCCAGGAGAATAGCCTATCCACTCACGTTCCACCTTGCAGCCATGATAGTTCCTTATCCATCCAGCTATGGCATCATAAAAGTCAGGAGGCGTAGATGTATAGCCCATCACATCACGATCAAGGCGTGCTGCGAGTGCAGCCTTCACATACGGATCAGTAGAGAAGTCCATATCGGCTATCCACATCGGGATTTCGCCATTCGTAGCCCTGCCATACTTGATGCTCCACGTACCCGAGCGATCTATGTATTTGTCGAAATCAAACCCTTCTTCTGGATTAGCCGAAGCGCATGAAGCCAACGCCATCCCTAAAGATCCGGTAGGCAGCAGTGTCGAAAAACCTGCTGATGCCAAACTCTTGATAAAACTCCTTCTTTCCATAGCTTGATGATTTATGATTACAAAGATAGCTTTTTTTCTTTGTATTTCTCTAGTCTTATAGTATCTTTGTAAAAATATTAAAACAAAAATGTTATGAAATACAGAAATCTTATTTTAACATGTATCGTGGTACTTGGCAGCATCACTACCGCCGATGCCCAGTTCCAGCGCACCCCTACCCCAAATGATACCCTGCAGTCTGTCCGTAAGCAAGCCGATGGCAGCGTAGTTTTCAGCATCTATGCCCCCAAGGCAAGAACCGTATCAGTGACTGGTGATATGATAGCCTGGGGTACTCAGCCCGAAGTGAAGGAGAACCCCAATGGCGTGTGGAACATCACTGTCAAAGATGTGAAACCTGGCACTTACCGCTATCATTTTGTGGTAGATGGCATCAATGTGTATGACCCTAAAGGTCCTTTGGCTAACGAGACTTCCGCCATTGCCGAGATTGGTGACGGCAACGAGTTCGATGCCATGAAAGACGTGCCTCATGGCGCTATGGCACAGCGTTATTACCACAGCAAGGCGCTGAACACCACTCGCCGCTTGCATGTATGGACCCCAGCAGGCTATGAGAACTCCAAGGATAAGCTCCCTGTATTCTACCTGATTCATGGTGGCGGCGACAGCGACAACGGTTGGCCAACAGTAGGACGAGCAGGTTTCATCCTCGATAACCTATTGGCTGAAGGCAAGATTAAACCCATGATTGTAGTCATGCCTAATGCCAACATCCCTGCACAGAAGAGAGATATGAGCGACCTGATGGACAACTTCACCAACGACCTGATGGGCAGCATCATTCCATTTATCGAGAGCAACTACCGCTGCCTTACAGACAAGGACCATCGTGCTATCGGAGGGCTCTCTATGGGAGGCATCCAGACACTCGAGATCTGCTTGCAGAACATTGACAAGTTCAGCTACGTTATGGTGCTGAGCAGTGGTTTCAACCCCA
>JAEEOD010000418.1 GCA_016284115.1 Bacteroidaceae bacterium | reverse complement strand
TTGGTCTGGGTGCCAATACGATGATCTCTGCCACTGAGAACAATGAATTGCTTTTCAAGAATCTCTGCGGTTATATCTCTGTAAAGCTCTATGGCGACAATGTTACCGTAAAATCAATTTCCCTAAAGGGCAACAATGATGAACCTCTTGCCGGAAAAGCAACTGTAACCGCTTCGGTTGAAAATGCCCCGTCAATGGCCTTTGATGCCTTGGCAACCAAAGAAATCACCCTCACTCTTGACACGCCTGTTACTATTGGAGCCACCGCAGAAACAGCGACCACTTTCTGGCTTGTTGTACCTCCGACTACCTTCAGTAAGGGTATTACTCTAACAGTGAAGGATGACAAGAATGGTGAATTCAAGAAATCCACCACAGCGAGTCTTCAGATTAGTCGGAACACATTGAAACGAATGTCAGCGCTTGAAGCAATACCTGAGCCTTCTGATGAACCTATAGTGTTCGCAGATATAATAGCTAAATATGCTTGTGTTGAAAAGTTTGATACAGATGGCGATGGAGAAGTGTCCTACAAGGAAGCTGCTGCAGCTACCAGCTTAAGTGGCTTGTTTACTAATTGGAAAGATGTCAAACTATTTGATGAAATCAAGTATTTCACATCCGTCACATCAACCTTTGATGTGTTCTCTGACCTTTCCAAATTGGAGAGGATAACGATTCCAAACAACATTACAACGTTAGGGAGTTTCCAGAATTGCACATCTTTAAAATCTGTTGTATTACCAGCTACAATAGATGCAATTTCAAGTTGGTGCTTTGATGGATGTTCTTCATTAGTTGAAGTAAACTGGCCTCAGGGATTTACAAAGATTCCTGCGTGTTGTTTCAGAAATTGCATATCCTTGGAACATTTGGAGTTACCTTCTCTTACACGTGTTTTTGAATATGCTTTTCAGAATTGTACAAATTTGTCAATATCTGTTGTTTTAGCTGAAAATGGTCGCATATACTCATATGCTTTTTCTGGATGCGAAAACTTATCATCGGTTATTATGGGTAAAGGCAGTTCCGTTTCTAGCTATGCATTCCATAATTGCAAGAATCTGACTTCTGCAACACTTCCATCCGATATGACGGTTATTCCAGAAGGTTTGTTTTATAATTGTGAAAGCCTACGTGAGATTGCTCTCCCAAATGACCTTTCTTCAATTGGAGCCTATGCTTTCTATGGTTGCTCTTTCAAAGATAGCGATTACACTATTGAACTCCCGGCTACAATAACTTCTATTGGCAAAATGGCATTTTACAGTAAACTCAGGCATCTAATAATTCCAGCATCATCAGCGGTATCAATTACGAATGATTCATTTGATATTCGGCATTATACCCTTCTTTATGTGCCCGAGAATATGGTGGACATGTACCGCTTACGAACAAATTGGAGTATCTTTTCTAACAGGATTCGTCCAATAAATGAGTACCCGTCGATACCCTCAGTATCAGGCTTACAAGGCGATGCAATTGATCTTGGCTTGAGTGTTAAGTGGGCATCTTGGAACGTAGGAGCATCTTCGCCTGAACAGATTGGTGATTATTTCGCATGGGGTGAGATTCAACCCAAATGGGTCTATGACTGGGACACATACATATGGTGTAATGGCTCTGAAGAAACCTTAACTAAATATAATGATGATTCCTCATTGGGTGTTGTTGATAACAAAGTCATTCTTGAACAAGATGATGATGCTGTTCATATTCATTGGGGAGGCAATTGGCGTATGCCAACGTCTACTGAATGGACAGAGTTAACAAAAAACTGTTCATTGGAAAGAACTACTGAAAACGGAGTGGAGGGAATGACAATAACCAGCAAGATAAATGGACATAGTATTTTTCTTCCTTGCTCTGGTTACTGGGCATCTACATTACCGTCCTCGGTCACTTGCAGCGTGGCGGCACACCTATCGCTTTCGACCGCATCCTGGCCACCGAATTCGGCGTAAAAGCTTTTGAGTTGGTGAAAGAAGGCAAATTTGGTAATATGGT
>JAEEOD010000417.1 GCA_016284115.1 Bacteroidaceae bacterium | reverse complement strand
AATAAGGAGGAACGACGATGATTAGAAAAGTACAATTTGAGAGTCAGGAACGCCGTATCAACCAAGTTCTTGCAGCTCTGAAGGAGAATGGCATCAACAGTATTGAAGAGGCCAACGAGATTTGTGAAAAGGCTGGTGTTGACCCTTATCTGATCTGTGAGGAAACACAGCGTATCTGCTTTGAGAATGCCAAGTGGGCTTATGTATGTGGTGCTGCTATAGCTATCAAGAAGGGCGTGAAGACTGCTGCTGATGCTGCAGAGGCTATCGGTATCGGTCTGCAGAGTTTCTGCATCCCTGGTTCTGTGGCTGACGACCGTAAGGTAGGTATTGGTCATGGTAACCTGGCTGCTCGTCTGCTGCGTGAGGAGACTGAGTGCTTCGCTTTCTTGGCTGGTCACGAGTCTTTCGCTGCAGCTGAGGGCGCTATCAAGATTGCTGAAATGGCTAACAAGGTGCGCAAGAAACCGCTTCGCGTGATCCTGAATGGTCTGGGCAAGGATGCTGCACAGATTATTAGCCGTATCAATGGCTTTACTTATGTGCAGACTCAGTTTGATTACTTTACTTCTGAGTTGAAAGTTGTTCGTGAGGTTCCTTATGGCAACAACCCAAGCCGCCTGAAGGTGAAGTGCTATGGCGCTGACGATGTTCGTGAGGGTGTAGCTATCCTGTGGCATGAGGCTGTTGACGTGTCTATCACGGGTAACTCTACTAACCCAACTCGCTTTCAGCATCCAGTAGCTGGTACTTATAAGAAAGAGCGTGTATTGGCTGGCAAGCCTTACTTCTCAGTGGCTTCTGGTGGTGGTACGGGTCGTACCTTGCATCCAGATAACATGGCTGCTGGTCCTGCTTCTTACGGTATGACTGATACGCTGGGTCGTATGCACTCAGATGCTCAGTTCGCAGGTTCTTCATCTGTTCCTGCTCACGTTGAGATGATGGGATTCTTGGGTATTGGTAATAACCCTATGGTGGGTGCTACTGTAGCTATTGCTGTAGCTATTGACCTTGCTCTGAACAAGAAATAATCCGTTTTCAATGGATAATTGATAATGGAGAATGGAAAATGAAGGCTGCTCTTTCGGGCAGCCTTTTTTTTCTTTTTTCTTTTTTCTTTGCTATTATCAACTACCTCTATCAATCATTGGCATAGTTCAAGAGCTGAACTTCCGAGGCTAATTTTATTTTGCTTTTGCTAAGGGAAAATAGACGAGCGCTTCGCGACTCTTATTTGATCTTCCCTTTTAACGCAAAATCTTCATAAAATCTTCACGCCTCTTCACTTAGGCTCTTGAACTATGCAATGTTGAATTGCCGGTAGTTAATTCATTCTCCATTATCCATTATCAATTCTCCATTATTTTAAATCGAGCGAAGCGAAGGAGGAGCTGCTTCTCACCAGCGTGGAGGAAAGAAATAGTGGCCTTGGCATTGTCGCCACTGCCTTCGACCTTGATGACTTCACCAATGCCGAAGCGCTCGTGCTGAATCTTCTGACCTACGGATACACTGGGGGTATTACCCGTTGAGGGACTGACAAGGGTGCTACTCACACGCTTGTAGCGAGGAGTGGGGATGGTGCCATTAGACTTGGGATCGTTTGACTGTGCTCCAAATCGCTCTGATGACTGGCTTGACAGACCTCTGGAGACGGTGCCTGCAGCACGAATCTTGGTGTGAGGAACCACGGGCTTCAGCTTTGACTCTTCTTCTTTCCAATAACGCTGTGCACTGGCAGTGTGAAGCCTATCAATGTACTCTTCTCCAGGTACATAGTCCCAACGCCCGAAGGAGTTGGTTTGACGGTAGTTGGGACGGGAGAAGTCGGGTGACTGCTTGTCGGTATGTATGTACTGTGGGTCGATATCCCGTAGGAAACGACTAGGGGAACTGAACTCCATCTTGCCATAGCGGAAGCGTGACCTGGCATAGCTAAGGAAGCAATGCTCCTCAGCACGGGTAAGGGCCACATAGAACAGACGACGCTCTTCTTCAAGGCCTTTGATGTTGTTCAAACTCATGGGACTGGGGAAGAGGTTTTCTTCCATACCTACAATGAACACAGTGCCAAACTCCAATCCTTTAGCAGAGTGGATGGTCATGATGGTTACCTTGGCATCGTCCTCGCCTGTGTCACTGTCTTGGTCAGTCAAAAGCGACACCTCACTCAGGTAGTCATTGAGGTAGATGTGTTCATTATCCTCTTCACGGTGTGTCTGTGTGAAGTCCTGCAAACCATTCACGAGTTCCTCGATATTCTCCTGACGACTCATGTTCTCAGCAGTACGGTCTTGCATCAACTCGCCCATAATACCTGATGCCTTGATGATGGCAGTACCTAACTCGTAGGCATCAGTGGTACTAACCTTGTCAATGAAATTATTGATTATGGTGCGGAAACCATCGAGCTTGGTCAGTGTGCCCTTGTTGACATTCAGTTCGTAGGCTGTAGGACTGGTGATGACCTCCCACAGACTAACCCCATGTTGTGTAGCTGCTCCGATGATTTTGCCCACAGTAGTGTCGCCAATGCCTCGGGATGGGTAGTTGATGATGCGCTTGAATGCTTCTTCATCGTTGGGATTGACTACCAAGCGGAAGTAGGCAATCACGTCTTTTACTTCCTTGCGCTGGTAAAACGACAGTCCGCCATATACACGATAGGGGATGCTTTTCTTACGCATTACTTCCTCGAAGATACGGCTTTGGGCATTGGTTCGGTAGAGGATGGCTATCTCGTTGTAAGGTATGCCTTCACGACGGTGTAGCTTGCTGATCTGGTTTGCCACGATATCGCCTTCTTCTACATCGCTGTAGGCTTCAGTAACTTGAATACGTTCCCCTTGTTCTTTCTCGGAGAATACATCCTTGTGGATTTGTCGCTGGTTTTTGGCAATGAGACTATTGGCTGCCTCCACGATGGTCTGTGTAGAGCGGTAGTTCTGCTCCAACTTGAATATCTTGGCGCCATTGAATTGCTTAGTGAAGTTGAGGATATTGTCGATTTCTGCCCCACGGAAAGAGTAGATGCTTTGGGCATCATCGCCTACGACGCATACACGTTGGTGTTGCGCTGCCAGTTGCAGTACGATGCAGTGCTGGGCATAGTTGGTATCTTGGTACTCGTCCACCAAGATATATTTGAACTGCTGCTGGTATTTTGCTAATACGTCGGGGTGCTCTCTAAAAAGAATATAGGTATAGAACAACAGGTCATCGAAGTCCATGGCGTTGGCCTGACGGCATCTGTTCCAGTAACGACGGTAGATTTCACCTGTCTTGGATATCTTGGCATCACGATCGGCTTCTAACAGGTCGTCGTTGTCAAGGTACTCTTGCGGGCTTACCAGGCGGTTTTTGGCGTTGGAGATACGTTCTTCTATCAGGCCAGGCTTATAGGTCTTGTCGTCAAGGTCCATTTCTTTGATAATGGCCTTGATGAGACTCTTGCTGTCGGAGGCATCATATACTGTGAAGTTGGCGTTGAAACCGATATGTTCATGTTCGTAGTGCAGGATGCGGAGGAAGATGGAGTGGAAGGTGCCCATCCAGAGGTATTGGGCTCGCTTGATGCCTACTTGCTTGGCAATGCGTTCTTTCATTTCACGTGCCGCTTTGTTGGTGAAGGTCAATGCGAGGATGCTCCAGGGATCGTATTCGTGTTCCTCGAGTAAATAAGCTATCTTGTAGGTCAATACACGTGTCTTGCCGGATCCTGCACCGGCAATGACCAGTGACGGACCGTCGCAGTATTCTACGGCTTTGCGTTGTCCTTCGTTTAATTCTTTTTCGAAATCCATCTTTCTTTTTATAATTCATTTGTTTGATGATAAAACCGACTGAATTTACTCCACTAAAAATCGCTCACGTTTTACTAAAACGCAAAAACTCGCTTCGCTTCAAACAGCCTGCGTTTTTTAACGTAAAACTTTAGATAAACTTGGCTGCACCTCAACAATTCATGCAAGCATGATTGTGTTCGGTTTGCACAAGTTTTCCCGATTTTCTTAACGATACGTAAATATATGTCGTTTTTATTCATCAAACATCCGTTTTGGTAAAAAGCTGCTGCCATTATTGTTTTGCAAAATTAAGAAAAATAATCATCATATGGCTTTTGAGAGAGAAAATAAAATTGTAACTTTACACTCTCGAAATAGACAAATCAATTCAACAATATGGAAAACAGAAGTTTAGTGACCATAGCCGACTACACAAAAGAGAAGATTCTCTATATGTTGGAGATGGCTAAGGAATTTGAGGCGCATCCTAATCGTCATCTGCTTTACGGAAAGGTAGTCGCTACCTTGTTTTTCGAACCCTCTACACGTACTCGCTTAAGTTTTGAGACGGCTGCTAACCGTCTCGGTGCACGTGTGATAGGTTTCAGTGATCCTATGTCTACCAGTTCGAGTAAGGGCGAGACATTAAACGATACGATCAAGATGGTGAGCAACTATGCTGATATTATCGTGATGCGTCACTACTTGGAGGGTGCTGCTCGATATGCCAGTGAGGTGACACATGTGCCTGTGGTGAATGCGGGTGATGGAGCACATCAGCATCCTTCGCAGACGATGTTGGACTTGTATTCTATCTACAAGACACAGGGTTCACTGGAGAATCTGCAGATTTATCTGGTGGGTGACTTAAAATATGGTCGTACGGTTCACTCGCTGATTCAGGCGATGCGTCACTTCAATCCTACGTTCCACTTCATCGCACCTGATGAACTGCGTATGCCAGAGGAGTACAAGATTTATTGCCGTGAGCATAGTATCCAGTTTGTGGAGCACAAAGATTTTACAGCAGAGAGCATTGCTGATGCTGATATCTTGTATATGACGCGTGTGCAGCGTGAGCGTTTTACTGACCTAGATGAGTATGAACGTGTGAAGAACGTGTACATCCTGCGCAATGCCATGCTGGAACATACGAAGCCCAA
>JAEEOD010000416.1 GCA_016284115.1 Bacteroidaceae bacterium | reverse complement strand
GGACGACGCAGCGTGATAAGTTTGGTTTCCATGCCACCCCTTGACAGACCAGCCATAGCCCGGTTCCACTTATCGGCCTTGGTGAGGTAGTTCTTGTCGATGAAAGGAATAAGTTCGTCCACTAGCACAGTCTCGAATTCCTTAGCATCGAACTGTCTAATACCTCCAAACTTGATGTCATTGGTTAGACCATAGGCCATTACCACGATGAAAGGCTGTATCTTTCCATCGGCAATGAGGTTGTCCATAATGAGTCCTGCATGGCCCTGTTTACCCCAGCTGGTCTCGTTCTCACCCCAACCATGCTGTAGATAAAGTACAGGGAAGCGTTCCTGCTTGCCCTTTTCCAGCTTACCATATGTAGGAGGCAAATACACCATAGCTGTCTGCATCTTGCCCAGGCTTGGTGAATAGAATAATACCTCCTGGATGTTGCCATGTGCAATGTTTTCACGGCAAGCATAGAAATCCTGATCTGGAGCTGGTATCTCTATGCCACTTTCCCAACGGCATGAGCCGAAGTAGTTATGCGTGCCAGGATCGTTAAATACACCACTGTCAATAGTCAAATGATAATAGTGGAAACCAGGATCCAAAGGACCTTCGGTGGTGCCTGTCCATATGCCATCCTTATCCTTGCTAAGTATTGTACCGCCACGGCCGCCTAGTCCAAGACTTACGACAACGGATTGAGCATCGGGAGCCTCGATACGAAAACGTGCATAACCTTCTGAGTTTACCATAGGATACTCCTGTCCAGGTTGATTCAATTCGCTAGATACGAAATCTTCCTTTGGCGTATTACTATCACGCACTTGTGCAAATGTGAATGAACTACCCAATAAGAGCATAGCCATTCCTAATACTGTTCTTTTCATTTTGTTCTTCATAACATCAGATGTTTTGTTCTTATTTGGGTGTAAAGATAATATAATTACAGATTAATTGCTATCTTTGTCCTTAAATAAATAGATAAAGTATAGAATATGGAAAATCACATTACAAGAGAGGCAGCGTGGGAGCTGCTAAGAAAATACAACAAGGATTCGTTCCACCTGCAGCATGCCTTAACAGTAGAGGGTGTGATGCGCTGGTATGCACAGCAATTGGGTTATGCCAATGAGGTGGATTTCTGGGGAATGGTAGGACTGCTGCATGACATCGATTTTGAGCAATATCCTGAGGAGCACTGCATCAAGGCGCCAGAACTCCTGCGTGAAGGAGGTGTGGGTGAAGAAATGATTCATGCCATTTGCAGTCATGCTTACGGTATGCATGTTAATGTGAAACCTGAACACCTGATGGAGAAGGTGCTCTTCGCTACTGACGAACTGACAGGACTGATTGGTGCTGCTGCACTGATGCGCCCATCGAAGAGTGTTCAGGATATGGAACTGAAGTCGCTCAAAAAGAAATACAAGTCAAAAGGATTTGCTGCTGGTTGCTCACGCGAAGTCATTGAGCAAGGAGCAGAAATGTTGGGCTGGCCTTTGGATGAAGTGCTTCAAAAGACCATCGATGCTATGAGGGGTTGTGAAGCCAAAGTGGCTAAAGAGATGGAGGAGATTTGAGTACGATTTTGTGAAGTTAAGAGAGAGATTGGCTCTACTTTTGTTTTACCTCTCATTCTCTGAACAAACTCAAAACAAGATAAAACACAAAGGCTGGTTGAAAACAACCAGCCTTTGTGTTAGCGGAGAGAGAGGGATTCGAACCCCCGGAACCTCTCAGTTCAACGGTTTTCAAGACCGCCGCTATCGACCACTCAGCCATCTCTCCAAGTGTCTATGCGACACACTCTCGTTTTGAAAGCGGTGCAAAGTTACGAATGTTTTTTGATTCTACAAACCTTTTTGCAGGTTTTTTGAAAAAAAGAAATATTACCCAAGATTTTGGTAGGATAAAGATATATGGATATAAAGGAAAATGTAGCTAAACAGACGCTGTTTTCCCTTGCTTTTTATTCCAGGCATTTCTATTGGTTGTCGCAGTATCTGCTATATGTCGTTGCAGTATCTGTTATCACTTATCGCAGTATCTCCTATAGGGGTATGGGAGATATTGCGTTGGGTGATAGGAAGCATTGTAACGAGTGGTAGTAAACTTTCCCTTCGTTGATAGCAAGTTTTAGTCATGGTAATGGCAAATACTACGATGCCCCATTAATAGTTTTTCGGAGAGGGTGAAGAACGTATATCGTCTACTACGGGAGCGTTGACCGTCCTCACGTAGTAGACTAAAAACCGTTAAGAAAGGTTCAGTAGTAAGCCACTAGTTTTTTAGTAGTAAAGCATAGCTTTTCTAGTAGCAAACCATATAGGGGGTGTCATGATATTATAGAGAGATGGTGACAGGGGGTTCTCCTTGCCACCATCTTCTTTAGTAATGACTATTTCTAACCATAAACCAGATAATAAGTATTAGTTACCGTAGTATCCGATGAATAGTGGTGTGTTGGTACTTGTCTCAACGATACCATAGATAAACGGACGGTCCATGTGGAAATCGATGATTGGCTCTGTATGATCTATGCCACTAGAAGTATGATTTGCTATCATGGTCACAGCAGCTGCTTCTGTCCCTTTTTCATCTACCTTCATGTATGTTTTCTGTATAATCTCCAGACCAGGGTCATCTTCCAGCTCATGACCAGAGGCATCAAAATTCAACATATGTATTTCTTTGCCACTGAAAGTTATGTTAGGATTCAGTTGATTAAGATAATCTAACAATTCTGAGTTC
>JAEEOD010000415.1 GCA_016284115.1 Bacteroidaceae bacterium | reverse complement strand
CATCGTTTCCATCTCTATACCGCTAATCGCTCCCATCATAATATCAAGCAGGATAAGCGAGTATTCTTTCAGATTATAGCCAAGTGCCTGTTCTGAACTGAAAGCAGTATCTACGTCATAGCCCTCATTTTCAAGATTTAGTTTCAGAACCTCACACAAGGTCTCCTCGTCATCCACTATCAATATACGATTTGTTGCCATAATATCTATCATATAATTACTCCGCAAAATTACATCGTTTTGGCGAATAGCAGAGCACCCGAAACGAGATTGTAGTAGAATTTAATCAAAGCCTAATAGTTATGAAACATTCATGAAACAATCTTGCGATTACTTTACAATTGAAAAATTATACATTTTATGGGTATATTACAAATCTTTACATTATTAGGAGCATTGGGCATGTTCCTTTACGGAATGAACACGATGAGTTCGGGTTTGCAAAAGGCCGCAGGCGAAAGGTTAAGAGGATTCCTGTCTGCCATGACATCAAATCCCTTTAAGGGAGTGATGACAGGATTGGGCATAACTACTATTATTCAGTCTTCATCGGCAACCACTGTGATGGCTGTTAGTTTTGTTAATGCAGGACTTCTAACCCTTACTCAGGTAATAGGGGTGATTATGGGAGCCAATATTGGCACAACAGTAACGGCTTGGATGGTTTCGTGGCTGGGCTTCAAGGCCGACATCTCTGTTTTAGCCGTACCTTTAATGTTGCTGGGATTTCTCTTTTCTAACTCCAAAAAAGACCAACGCAAGAATATAGGAGAACTAATCGTTGGCTTCAGCCTCTTGTTTCTTGGTCTTTCATTTATGAAAGATTCGGTGCCTGACTTGCGAGAAACACCGCAGGTACTGGAGTTTGTCAGCACGTGGTCTTCGCACGGATTTGGGTCTGTACTTCTGTTTCTTCTCTTCGGTACGGTATTAACCCTCATACTGCAATCCTCATCGGCAACGATGGCTATTACGCTTATTATGCTTAGTATGGGATGGATACCGTTTCAGATGGCGTGCGCTATGGTGTTGGGTGAGAATATCGGTACTACTATCACTGCAAACATAGCCGCATCGGTCGGAAATACACAGGCAAAGCGTGCGGCAATGTCACATACCATATTTAATGTATTTGGTGTTCTTTGGGTATTGATGCTCTTTAAACCCTTTTTACAATTGGTTGGACTTGTGACAGAAACCGTGTTCGGCCTGCCCAATCCCGCCGCAGATGGATTTATGGTAACAGACTCAAATGCGGCGGAAGGGACTGCTGCACTATATGGTCTATCAATGCTACATACGCTATTTAATTTGACCAATACGTTATTGCTGATTTGTTTTACCAAGCAAATAGCTATGTTTGTGAGTTGGATTATACCTGCTCCGAAAAATCA
Organism: Bacteroidaceae bacterium; assembly: GCA_016284115.1. The sequence goes on along the minus strand of JAEEOD010000415.1, from coordinate 690 downwards.
GGATAAGGAGGTGTCCCGCTTACAATACATCTCGGCAGGCACTCTGGCTACTCCTGAGTTGTTGATAGAGCAGGCATTTAACGAGATTATCCATTTCGCACAAATCTCAAAGAATGGTGCTGTTTATGCTCAAAATGCAATTAATGAGGCCGATACTGACAAATTCGAAGAGTTGAGAAAGAAACTTGTGAAGTATGAAGAGATTTCCGACCGCATCGAGTACGAGATAGCGACATTCCTCAACGGTGTATCAGCCGAGGAGATCAGCGAAAACACTTCCATCAAGATAAAGGCTATGTATAAGATTATTGGTGAATTAGAGTCTTTGGGAGATTCGGGCGAGGCAATCAGCCGTATCCTGTCAAGAAAGAATATACATAATAAACGTTTTAATAAAGAGGCGCTGAAGAATCTAAACTTAATGGCTGGTGCCGTAAGTGCGGCGTACGATGTTATGATTGAGAATCTGACTTCGGCTCATAAGGGTGAACTTGTCGATATTGCGAATGCTTATAGCGCAGAGGATCATCTCAATGCTTTGCGAAATAATCTTCGTGACGCGGTCATCGAAGATATTGAAAACGATGGCAACAACTATCAGACAAGTGTTTACTATATGGATATTGTCAATGAGTATGAGCATATGGGTGACTTTATGATTAATGTATCACAAGACCTCGAACGGGCCTT
>JAEEOD010000414.1 GCA_016284115.1 Bacteroidaceae bacterium | reverse complement strand
ATAAGGGCGCCCGTGGGACAGCCAATCTGTGCCTTGGGACAACCTAAAATAGAATTGATAAAAACGGCCACGATGGCTGTGATGTTTCCTTTCTCGGGGGTTACGCCAGAAGCTATACCGAAAGCAATTGCTAATGGCAATGCCACAATACCTACTATAAGACCAGCCATCAGGTCTTTCATGAATGTCTCGCGGTTGTAATTCTTCAGACAACCTATAATTCTTGGTGTTAATCCTTTCATCTTCAATCTTTTTGTGGTGCAAAAGTACAATAAAATGAACCTTGAACCTTGAACATTGAACATTTTTTTATATTTTTGCAGGCAAATTATTAATTTAAATCAATATCTAATATGTTTGAAGGTCAACCTAAAGGGCTATGGGCCCTTGCTTTTGCCAACACAGGCGAACGATTCGGCTACTACACAATGCTGGCAGTTTTCGCATTGTTCCTTGGCGAAAACTTCGGCTTCGCAGCCGGAACAGCTTCCGAGATTTACACATGGTTTTTAACGCTGGTTTATTTCCTGCCGTTGGTGGGAGGTATGGCTGCCGACCGCTGGGGATACAGCAGGATGGTGGTCATAGGTATCCTGATTATGTTCCTTGGGTATCTGCTGCTGTCAGTTCCCTTGGGTGGAGGAACTGTAGCTATCGCAGCAATGGGTGCTGCCCTGCTGCTTGTCAGCTTTGGCACAGGTCTCTTTAAGGGCAATCTGCAGGTGATGGTTGGCGACCTTTACAATGATCCGCAATATGCCGCCAAGCGCGATTCCGGTTTCTCGCTTTTCTATATGCTGATTAATGTGGGTGCCCTCTTTGCTCCTACGGCTGCCATCAAGATTATGGAGTGGGCACAAGATAGTTTGGGTTATTCCAAGGCCGACTCTTACCACTTTGCTTTTGCCGTGGCTTGTATCTCGGTCGTGGCATCCATCCTTATCTATTATTTAGGTAAGCCCACCTTCCGTCAGGTTCTTGCAGTTAAGAAAAAGGATGCTGTAGCCGAAGCTCCCGTAGAAGAAATGAGCAAGGCCGAAACTCGTGAACGCATTATCTGCCTGTGTCTGGTATTCGCTGTGGTAATCTTCTTTTGGATGGCATTCCATCAGAACGGACTGACGCTTACCTGGTTTGCCGACGAGTTTACTGCTACCACCTCTTCGGGCATACAGAGTATGCTTTTCGATGTAACCAATCTGGTAGCCGTTATCGTTATTGTCTATGCTCTGTTCTCTCTCTTCCAAAGCAAGACCTCCAAAGCCAAGATGTGGGCTGGTGTCCTCATTGGCGCATCTCTTGCTCATTTGATATATCAGTACAACCATTTGGAGGCTTCCACAGCTATCAGCGCTCCTATCTTCCAGCACTTTAACCCCTGCTTTGTAGTATTGCTCACCCCCGTTAGCATTGCCCTTTTCGGATGGTTGGCTAAGAAAGGCAAGGAGCCCAAGGCCCCTGTAAAGATAGGGTTGGGTATGCTGGTGGCTGCATCGGCTTATCTGCTGATGACGGTATTCTCTTTCGGCCTGCCTGCTACCGACCATCCCAATCACGTGGCTGAGGTAAACCCCGACCTGCTGGTGAGCACTTACCTGATTCTTACCTTTGCTGAGCTGCTGCTGAGCCCTATCGGTATCTCCTTCGTTACTAAGGTGGCTCCTCCTAAGTACAAAGGTATGATGATGGGTGGCTGGTTTGTGGCAACAGCACTGGGCAATAAGTTGGTCAGCATCCCCGGACACATGTGGGATATGCCTCTGTACATCGTATGGGGCACGCTGATGGCTATCTGTCTCCTAGCTGCTCTCTTCATCTTCTCTATCATCAAGAAGTTGAATAGAGTGGCGTGATTAAGTGAAGAATTGATTTAACGATAACGATAACTATTCTTGAACTTATTGAAAATGCGACTCTAAGCTATTAACCTAAAAACCTACTATACGAATGAACAGTAAACTGATATTAGCATGTGTGCCACTGGTGTTATTATTGGCATTTATTGCAGTTGTAGTATCTATCTTTGGCAACGAGACGCTTGCAGGAGCCTCACAGATTTCGCTCATAGTGGCAACTGCAGTCTGCCTGGGTATTGGTTTACTGCGGAGGGATACCACGTGGGCCGACTTTGAAAAAACCTTGTCTGAAAAGATGGGGAGTGTCAGCGGAGCAGTCATCATTCTGCTGCTCATAGGCGCCTTGGGCGGCTCATGGATGGTAGGCGGTATTGTTCCTACCTTAATATATTATGGTATGCAGATTATGTCGCCCGAATGGTTCCTGGTTTCTGCTTGCCTTATCTGTGCGCTGGTAAGTGTAATGACGGGCTCCTCTTGGACCACCATCGCCACCATAGGTGTAGCACTGATAGGGATAGGGCAGGCGATAGGCTACGATATAGCTTGGACGGCTGGTGCCATCATCTCAGGTGCTTATTTCGGTGACAAGATATCGCCGCTCTCGGATACAACAATATTGGCAAGCAGTACTGTTGGCACGCCGCTCTTTACGCATATCCGCTATATGCTATACACCACTATTCCTTCCTTCATTATTACAGTTATTATTTTTCTGATAAAGGGTTTTGGCTCTACTCCTGCCCAGCCAGAACATATGCAGATGGTAGTCAATGCCTTGCAGCATACCTTTTATATATCGCCCTGGCTATTTGTGGTTCCCATTCTAACGGGAGTGTTTATAACCATGCGTATGCCGTCTATGGTGGTACTCTTCCTTGCAACATTGATGGGTACGCTTGTTGCTGTTTTTACACAAGGAGCCTTGTTGGATGAGATTGGAGGAACGAACTTGGAAGGCTTCTCGCGACGTCTGCGTGGTGCAATGATTGTGTTGTATGGCAATACAAATCTGGAGACCGGCGTACCGCATCTGAACGAATTGGTGGCTACACGTGGTATGGCTGGCATGTTGGATACCATTTGGCTGATAATCTGTGCAATGCTCTTTGGCGCAGCTATGACAGCAACGGGTATGCTGGATACTATTATGAAGGCGCTGATTCGTATGGTAAGGGGTGTGGTTTCATTGGTTGCAACAACAGCCTTTACTGGTGTGTTCCTGGATGCGGTAGCTT
>JAEEOD010000413.1 GCA_016284115.1 Bacteroidaceae bacterium | reverse complement strand
AACAGCTCCAGAAACGCCTTCTTATTCTTCATTTCTATAGTGATTGTGGTGCAAAGATAGTTATTATAATTGAAAATTGAAAATTGAAAATTGAAAATTATTCCTTTGCTGTGGATTATAAGCTTAGACAGAAGGACAAAAGAACTAACTTCTTCTTCACATCACCTTTTCAGTTTCAGCACACATGGCAGGAAAAGGAAGAGGGGGATAATACTCAACAGTAAGCCACCAATGGTGCCTACGGCAAGAGCGTACCAGAAAGGCTGATCGTCAGGACCGTCGATAAGGAAAGGAATCATGCCCAGCACGGTTGATAGTATGGTAAGAAGAATAGGAATGATCTTATGATTAAAGGCCGTTACATACCTTTTGCTCCCCTTCCATCGCCACTTTTTCCCGTCAGTATCGGCAGTCAGTAATTCCCTTTCACGCTGGTTGTTGTACTGACCGATAATGTATATCCCCGCATTCACGGTCAGACCAGCCAGTAGTACCATGGCTGCAAATCCCCCTGTACCGAAAGGTACACCAGTGACAAAATACGTAAGAAAAAGTCCGATGAACGATACCGGTATGAGTAAGACAACCGCTAAGGCCTGCATCAGACTCTCATACAAGATAGCGATGATGAAGAAAATAATGACCGCCACCAGTCCGATGAGCCAATATTGCATACCCTCATCCTCATATGCCCCCCACGACCTGTCCATGCAGCGGAATCCCACCGGAAAATAGTTATTGAACTTCTCCGTGGTCGTCTTGATCAGTTTATTCGTGTAGGAAAACGACCCCAGAACATTGAATGCCACTTCCAGGATATACTCCTGATTCTCCCTCGGAATTACATTTTTTGCCTCCCGCCTGTTGATGCCCATAAAGCCAGAAGGGCGCACCACCCTTCCCCCCACATTGATGTACGAATTCCTTAGCTGCCACTCATCAAACGAATCCATGGTCGAAGGGCGCACCACTACTGGCAGCAGCCTACTGTCCGATACCTCAATCCTGTCGGCTGCCCCCCTTTCTAACAGGTTTCTTAGTGCATGATATATACCCTGCGGATGCAGTCCTGAGAGCGCAAGCGCCCGCTTGTTATATTCCATATACAACTCGTCCTCCTGATTCTCATAACGTGGTATCCTGATCACCAAATCGGCCACCCGAGAGTTGCGACGCAGTTCGCGGCACATTTCCTCCGCAAAAGCATACAACCTGTCATAGTCATAACCACCAATCATGATACTATTTGCACGGTATTGCAACTGCAGCGAATTACTGAAACCCCGCTCGCTCACACCATACGTAGCCCAGTCGGCCCCGCCAATCGACACCAGCTTACCTATCACTTTATTCTCCAGTATTCTGGGAAACCCTGTCTTCAAAGCCTCGTCGGTAAAGTCCACATCAATCGTAGCCCCCTGTCCGCCTACCGATGTATCAAACCGCCTAATCCCTTTACTATACTGCGTAAGGAAAGCCTCCACCTCCCGAATCTTCCCATTCAGCTCCTGCACACTGCCGCCTACGGGCATTTCCCCGCGTATGTGCAGCATCGTTCTGGGTTTCTTCGGACTATACGTATTGGTAGAAAGACACATCATGAAACATTTCAGAGAACCTGCGAACATCAAGGCAAACAGCAAGAGCAAAGCCCACCGTCCGAACCGCTGCTGACTCCACCCCACATATCGTCGATAGATACGCGAGAATGCCACAACCAGTTGCATCCGCCATGTTCTTTTTGTGATCTTCCTCCTGCTCGAAAATCCACACTGTTCAATCAAGGCAGGAACAAACACCGAAGCCACCACAATGGCAATCACGAGATTCACCATCACCACCACCGAAAAATCCTTCAAGTCGTGCCTGATGAAATCCGGTAGCCAGAACACTATCACCAATGCCCCGATGGTAGTAAGCATCGCTGCCAGAATTCCCACGAAAGCCCTTCGGTTACAGTAATACCCATAATGATCCACCATCACGATGGTAGCATCGATAATGATGCCCAACGATACCGTAATCCCCGCCATTGACATCGGATGCAGTCGAATATCCAATAGCCAGTAAAGCACCACCGCCAGCAGGATATTCGCCAGCAGCGCCACTGTAATCATTGCTGTATATACCCAGTTCCTCCCCCCCGAAAGCCACACGAACAGCAACAGAATCACTAGTGTGAGCGACGACCGCAGCAGAAGCGTATAAAAGTCCTTCATCTGCACATCCGCCCGATCATATACCATCGTCGAATGCGCAGTCATGAAAGCATTCCCAGCCCCCTTCAGCGCCTCTTTCACACTCTTCGATGTCCTTATCACACTCGCATCCTTATCCGCAAACACATTTACATACACCGAGTTCATACCATTCACGCGGTAGTAGCTCTCGGGCTTTTGCTCACGGATACTACTTGTGGTCAGATTATTCAGGTAGATCATCTTTCCCCCCACCGTCCGCAGCGGCATCTCCTCAAAACTCTTCCCGTTCCCCTTGGAAGTCAGCACCAGCGGCACCGTCACCCTTCCCTCATCCATGGTCACCTCGCCCACCACGTCCTCCTGTCCTGTGAAACTCCTCACCGCCTCAACTATGTCGCTGTTCGTCAAACCGTACACCGCTATCTCTTCCGCATCATACGAGATGTCCATATACTGCATCTTCGTTCCCGATACCTCCACATGGTGCACCCCCTCCATCTTCTCCACCTCGCACTTTACTTCCTTCTCCGCCAGCTGTATCATCTGCTCCTCTGACATATCCGCATTCAGCTGATAGGTAAGAATCAGCTTCACCTCATCATCATCCGCCCGCGCAGCATCCACCTCGCCACCACTCACCACGGGGAACGACATCTGTTCCGGCAACTTCGGGCGCAGTTGTCTGAGGATGGAGGCTATTTCGAACTTCGCCATCGACACGTTCGCCTTCGGTTTCATCTCTACGAAGACCATTCCCGATCCGAATAAACTCATCGATGATACCTTCTCCACCCCCTTTACCGCGCTCACTGCCGCCTCAATGCGCGATGTGATGTTCTGTTCCACCACCTTGGCCGACGCGTTTTGCCACCCATATGAAATGGTCAGCTGCTTTCCCTGCTCTGGTCGCGGTTCGTTACCGATGTCCAGGCTCGGCACCAACGCCGCCCCAATCACCATCAGGATGCACATCACCAAAAGAATACTGAAGTTATGCCTCATCATTTCCTATACAACAGATAATACACCAAAGGAACGAAAAACAAGCTCACCAGCGTACCCACCAGCATGCCCACAATAAGGGTGAACGAAAGCGGGAACTGCAGGGCCGACCCCATATCACCGCGATGCAGCAGCGGCACAATGGCCATCATCGTGGTGAGCGATGTCATCACAATAGGCTTCAGTCGGCGATGCCCCGCCACCATAATCGCTTTCAGCAAAGAACACCTCTCAGGCCTCTCCACACTCCTATATAGACGATTGATGGTGTCAACCTTCAATATCGAGTCATTCACGATAATGCCGCACATCACCACCATACCAATCATCGACATGATGTTCACCGATTCCCCCGCCGCCCATACAACAAGCAGCACCAAGGCCACATCCACCACCACCTCAACCAGAATAATCATGGGCTGTATCATACTCTCAAACTGTGCAGCCAGGATAAAATAGAGCAGCAGAAGCGCCACCACAAGAACCATCAGTAGTTCACTAATCATACTGCGCGACGAGAAATAACCGCCCACAAACGATGCCTGAAAGTCCCCGCACCTCTCATCGTCGGTCAGCCAGGCAAGATACCTCATCACCCCCTTCACCACCTTGTCATCCGCCTTGTCGATATTGATCACCGCGAACTCGCCATCCTCACTCGCATACAGATGCTTATAGTCGTCTGTGCGCTGTTCCTTCACCAGATACGAGATAGGAATATCAACCCCCTCGCTATTACGAATCGTATTTCCCAGCAGCACCGCCGCATCCCTACTGTTACTACCAATGACAACCGGCACGCTCTCACCGCCGCTGTTGATATCGTAGATACTGTTATTCCCCAGCAACTCCTTCAGTCGTGCATACAGCTGCTGGTACGAAACCCTATAATATCCCATCAACTCCGCATCCGTCGTATATTTCAAATACGTTTCCGTGGCCACCGGCTGAATGCCCAGCTCAGGCAAGTGAGCCCGCAGCGAATCCGTCACCATGCGGGTCAGCTCAACCCCCGGTCGCCCACCCTCCCGTTTATGTAACCTGATCTGCAGGTCGGGCTCCTCAGTCGAGAAAATCATATCAAACACATTCGCAGCCAGTTCCGTCTCTATTTTAGCATGCGGATAGTGCTTCCCCATATATTGGCGAATCGTTTCAACAGCCCTGTCAAGATCCTCCACCGATTTCCCTTTCACGTAGCACACCGCCTCACTGCTCGTAATGTTCCTGGTATGCGACAAGATGAAATCCTGTCCGCCCACCAAGGTTGTCGATGTCTCCACATACGGTTTCACCGCCCCCAACAGCTCCATCATCCTTCGGTTATTCTCCTCAGGCGTAATCCCGTTGTTCCAGTCAATGCAAACCAAGGCATCATCATGCGCAATCTCCGGCATCCGCTCCTTACGTACAAATGGGAACAACATCACGATAACTAACACGCAAACGGCGAAGAACGTCAGCATCATCCATGCATGACGGAAGGTAAGCTCCATACCCCGCTCATAGAAGCGCATCACCAGTCCATTCGTCCTCTCCACCAACCTGTTCGTCTGCTCTATCGTCCCCCTGTGCTTCCTACATAGAACGAAATAACACACCGGCACCACCCATGCAGCCACCGCCAACGAGCAGAACAGCGCAATCGATACCCCCATGGCCTGATCATAGAACAGCGCCCCTGCCGTACCGCTAAGAAATATCAACGGAATAAATACCGAGCAAGTAGTGAGCACCGACGAAAGCATCGGCATAATCACCTCCTTAACTGCATCAACAATAGCCCCATCTGTCATCATCCCCTTCTGTCGGATGTTGTCTATCACGATAATTGAATTATCCACAATCATTCCAACGCCAAGGATCAACCCCGACAACGATATGATATTCAGCGAGATGCCTATCAAGTAGAAGCAAAGCAAGGTAAGAATCAGCGAAAGCGGAATCGAGACCATCACGAGCAATGGCAGCCGCCACCCACCAATAAACAGAAACAGCACCACGCTGGCCATCACCACGCCTAGCACAAGGTTCCATTCCAGGTTGACAATACTATATGAAAGCAGTTGTGTCTGATCGCGTGTAACCTTAAACCTCAGTTCCGGATAATCCTTACTCAAGTCCTTCATCAGCGTATCCACCCTATGCTGCAGGCCGCTCATTTGGGCGTTGCTTTGCTTGATCACAGCCATGGTAATAGCATTATTGCCTTCCGATGTCACGATACCCTTTCTCTCAGCGGCCGATTCCTCTACCTTGCAGAAATCCTTCAACTGCAACAAGCGACCTTCAGTCTGCAGATAGATATCCTCAATGTCATGAACAGACAATATCTGAGCATCAAAATGAATGCTATAGCGATATATACCATCACGCACGCTCAATGCTGCCAATACGATGTTATTATCACTGATCGCCTTTTCTAAATCCGAATTCGTCAGCCCGAGAGATTGCATCTTCAGTTCGTTTGGGATGATGGTAATCTGCGTGCCCACCGTTCCACTATAGTCTACCATAGCCACCTCAGGCAACTGTTCCAGTCGTTTACTAATCACGTTCCTTACCAATCTACTTGTCTGTTCTGGCTTGCCGCCTGTAACATCCACATAGAATGCGGGAATATCCATCGCACCAATCTTCATGGCCTTTGGGCGCTCCATCCCCTTAGGCATACTACTCATGGCACGGTCAATCTTTTCATTCACTTCGATGAAGAGCAGACTCATATCACTGCCTGGGTCGAAGGTCATGGTAATGATACCAGCATCGGTACGTGATGTTGATTCAATTCTCTTCAGTCCTGCGACCTGCGAAAGTTGCTGACGCATTTGACTAACAATCTGTTGTTCTATCTCACGCGCCGAACTTCCTTGGGCCGACATCTGCACCACAATACGCGGCACATCTATATCAGGCATCAAAGAAACCGGTATTCGTTGGAAAGCAAGAACGCCAAGTGCTACAATGGCAATCAACGACATCGTAACAGCAATCGGGCGATGAAGAAGTGTTTTAAGCATCATTGTCAACTGTCAACTAATTATCAATTGATGAAATCGTCACCTCCGTATCGTCCGCCAGATTAAGGTTACCTGACGTAATAACGATATCACCCTCATTAACCGTCGTCTGTTTCTTCTCACAACCAGTGATAGCATAACTCGTCAGATTACTATATTGAATATCTACGTATGTCCAAACAACACGACTCGTCTTCTTGTCATAGACAAACACCACATGACATCCGTCACGTTCAACCACCGCCTCCTTGGGCACAACAAGCATATCACGAACAGAGTTCTCGATGACAATCTTTACGTTCATTCCATCAAGAAGTCTGCCAGAAGTATTCTTCACCCTTGCCTTGACTGAAACAAGTCCTTTCTCATCAATCGTAGGATTGATTTCAGTAACGGTTCCGTTCAGCACCATGTTTTCATCAATATAAGGAGATACTCTTACGGCAGTTCCTTTATTTACAGAGGCAAGTTCCGACTCAAGGATTTTGAATTCCACATCAAAGAAGGAGTCGTCTATCAATGTACAAAACTTATCTCCACGCTGATGAGGACGCGCCACAAGGTCAGCTATCTTTCCGCCGAAAGGAGCTATAAGTCTACAATCCGAGAGCGATGTCTCGGCTGCTCTTATGGAGAATTTTGCAGAATAATAGCCAGATGTCATTTCTGCTCTTTTCATGACATCAGCAGGCACATTCTTAGCATCGGCCTCATAACCAAGACCAATAAGTTTATCTTGCAGATCTACTTTTGCTTTCTCCAAATCGTGTTTCGCTCTTTCCAGTGTGGCACTCATATCACGGGTGTCTGCAACGGCAAGCACCATTCCTCTTGATACCCTTTGACCATTCTTTACGTTCACGCTTCTAAGGATTTCGCCCGCTTTCGGACACATCAACTCAGCTCGTCGAATGGCAACCAACTTACCATTACACAGTATCTGCTTCTGGAACACCTGCTTACGAAGCACCACGGTATCTACCTCCACAATAGTCTGTTCCATTGCAGCTATGGGTAACTCTTTCTCTTCTTTTTCCTTTTTATGTGTCAACGAGAATACCACAAACACAACAACACCAGTAAGAAGTAAGCCTGCGATAGAAGAAATCGCGATCTTTATATATCTCTTCCTCATGATAACTTATTGTATTAAAGATTCAAAATCAACTGTCAAATCACTATTATGCTGCCAATCATACAGGGTGGCCTTCTGCAAGGTGTAATAATCGTTCCAAAAAGACGACAGCTGGACTATATATTGCGCCTTGGCAGATTCCATTTCCTGCTGAGCTGTATTAAGTTCTGTTACAGAAATAGCACCAGTTTCATACCGCTTACGTGTTATTTCATAGCGCTCAACCGCTATTTCCTGTGCGCGAAGGGCATCCTTGCATTGTGTAGGTTGCGCATTGAATTGCGTTACCTTTTTACGAATATCCTGCATATAGTCAAGATGCTCTTGTTCAAGTTGCGTCTTCACCACATCAAGTTGCGCCTGAGCCATTTTTATCCTACCTTTGCTTACACCCCAGTCGAAAATGGGTAATGATATCGTCAATCCGATAATCTCGTTATCCATCAAATGACTGTAAGCGTTTCCCAAAGAACGACCTGTCTGAGTAAACCCGAGTTCACTGCTAACGGTCATTTTTATACCCTTATTAGCCTTTGCCTGTGCCAGAGTTTTCTGGGCTTCGAGCATTTGCAGTTTCTGGTTAAGACTATGCGAAGAGTTGCTTATGGCTTTTTGCAGCACATCATCGGCATTGACAAGAAATTCAGGAATAGTAATTGGTGGTAGCAGATCAGCATTCTCGTAGTTTGTTAAACGAAGATATGAGAACAACTCATACATACTTTCATCAAGAGCTATCTTGTTCTTCTTTACCGCCAAACGAGCATTGGTCAACGACAGTTCCATCTGAAGCACCTCACTCTTCGTCGTTGTGGTCAGGTTCAACCTACTTTTCGACAACTCATAGAGGCGATCACGTTCTTCCACGGTTGCAACACTTTGCTTATACGCAGACTGGGCAGCAAGAACGTTGAAAAACAAAGATGTAACCCTTATGGTTATGTCTTGTAACGAACTGATATAATTGCGTTCTGCTATTTGATACTCCACAGGTGCAGTCTTCTTTTCCCATTTCAGTGAATTGTAGGAACTCAAGCTTTGGTTATAACTAATACGGAGCGGCTGTGAGTTATAAGTCTTTTCATTATAATCAAACTGATCCAGTCTGTACAGGTACGATTGGAGAGAGAGCGTGCCACCCGTAGCCGCAATTCTTTGGTCAAGCGAGAGTGTCAGGTAGTTGGTCAACGTATTATTGTTTACCTGATTAACACGTCCCGTCTCAAAATCACGAGCTTCTACAACTGAATGATTGAACTGTCCTAACATCCCCTCAAGATTCACCGAAGGTTTCAATTCTGCCCTAAATGCGCGATATTGCCAATACTTACTCATAAAAGAGAAACGGGCTATCTGTGCATCAAGAGAGTTTTCCTGTGCTATCCTTATCGCGTTATCAAGGGTTAGCGTCTGAGCCTTGATAGTACAACAGCCCATCCATAGCATTATTATATATATACCAATTCTTCTCATCTTATTATATCATATAAGTTATGCAAACTATACCATATTATGCTGATTCTACAAAAGTTCCCTGGCCTTTTTCTTCATATCTCTTGTAGCAGGAGATTCCACCTTGGGTTTCATATCGATCACCCGTTTTGCCATTGCCTTTGTTTTCTGCTTGTTGCCGCTTTCATGATACAGCAACATCAGTTGATACAATGGATAGAGGCGGTTGGGCATCACCGAGAAAGCCTTGTTGTATGCCTGTTCTGCCAGATCATAAAAATTCATATCCTTGAAATTATTACCGATAAGTATATAAAACATAGGATCGTTGCTTATCAATGTCCCTTTTTGAAAAACAGCGTTGCTTTCGTTATATCTTCCGAATGAACGTAGTAGCTTCCCGAAATCAAACAAGAAGAGGAAATTATCATGTTCTAAAGGCAGTAACTCATAATAATCATTGATAAACGCTTCTTGACCTGAATTGCAGAACAGACGATATGACATGTCTGCCTCTATACGTTTTTTCATCTCTGTGTTTACAAATAGGCTGCTCAGCAATAAAACCATAGCTATAAACACACATGATTTCCAATTAAATAGACGCAAAGGTTTACATATCAGCCTGTTGACGACATGACCTTTGGTCTCATTCATTGGCTGACTGTTCCCCCATGCCGCAATCAACACAACGATCAATTTATAGGGCAACAATTCAAATGGATATGACGTCATTGAAAAAATGAGCAAAGCTATAACGCCATAACAGAGCGACTTGCTATGTCCATACAATTTCACTAATAGGGTTATTGTAGCAAAAGCACATAGCAACGCACCTATCACTCCTTGTTCAAGTATTATCTTCAGATAATCATTGCACATGAAGTTTGTAACATCTGCTGAATCAAATAATGGTATATACCCGTTATTCGCGAATAACTCCGAAGTGCCCTCTGCTTCGGCATGGAAGAAACCACCTATTCCCGTGCCAATCAATGGTGAATGCTTCCACGAAGTCAACGACGACAGCCAGATGAGCAAACGCCCATCTGCTGAACCTTTCTTCATGAAATACATACCTATTACCACAATGATTATGGCTCCCCATAAATAGTATCTGTATCGGTAGTACTTATCGCGGTAGATCCACAAGCACATGATTGCTAAAGCCATAAACGCAGAGCGGCTCCAGGTAGCAGGCAAAACCAATAATGTGAGAATCAGTATGATATAGTAAAGGTGTATTGTTTTCACCTTCCTCCATGTCAGGAGATACATCCCATTACGTTCTGAATTTAGCATACTCAATATAATCACTACCCCCAGCGCTAAACAAGCAGAATAGGGACCGGGATTATAAAAGGTTCCCGTAATCATGAATAATAAATGATTACTATTGCCGCCCATCAGCTGCATCATTCCAGACAATGCTTCGTAGCCGCAGAACAACAGCAGGAAGAGAATCAATAACTTGTCAGCAAGATCGTAGTGCGAAAAGAACAGACGCAATGCAAAATAGAATGCAAACATCATCACACCCTTTATGGCGTCTGTTGCGCATGGATTTTCAGTCCAGAACCATACCCGACAACAATAATACACAAACCACAACAATACAAACACATCGCTCCATACCATGTGGAAGCATGCTTTACAAGCTCCTTGCTGAAACCTCTTTATCATGCACGTCACAATTACAATGCCAGCTATTACCTCTATGCCATGCATCACCTTTACGTCTGCAAAGGTAATACGCACATCCAATGGTTGTAATACCAGGTACAGGATATATAGCAATACAATGATGCTGATAGCAACAGTGTAATATGATTCTACTATGTTTCTGATCTTCCTTGTCATTTCACACTGAATTTAACACCTACAACACCCACAATATACTCTTCAGGTACTAATCCCCAATACCGTGAGTCGTCCGAATCTATAACATTATCTCCTGCCATAAAATAATAATTATGTTGAAACTGATGTCTAGTCAGCAGATGTCCGTTGGCCTTTACTTCACCAGTATCCCAGTCCCGTGTAACCTTCTGTCCGAGTTCCCATTCCAAAATGAATCCATACAAGGCTGCTTCTAAGGGAGTAATCCTCATCACATCCCCTTTCCGTGGAATATACATCGGACCCATATTATAGACATTCCATTTAACATGATCATCAAACGGGTATGTTTGTACTTCTTTTGCCCAACTCATAGATTCAGGGAGATGATCGTATTTCATTTGCTCTTTCTCTATTCCAAGTACTTCTTCGTAATGGTCATTCCTATAGAATCCATCTACTATGCTTAAACTATCTCCAGGCATGCCAACAACCCGTTTACAAAAAACATTGTTGATAATAAAACTAATTTTCCAGTCATGATGAGGAAAGTTGAACACCACGATATCGTTGTGACGTATAGGTCGTATTCCCCTTGTTCTCCATGATTTCAATTCAATTCCTTTGTCATCGAAATGGAAATCCTTATAAATTCTTGCCCCGATCAGCGTTTTATTCACAATCACCTCATCTCCTGGTTTCAACGTGGGATACATCGAATAAGAAGGAATGGAAAAGAAATCAAACAGAAAGACACGGCACAAAAGCCACAACCCAAAGAGTAGCTGAAGGGTAATCACCCCTATTACAACATATCGTAATATCCTCTTCATCATTTTTATTTTCCGTTTTTCCAACACCAAATAGTCACCATTGTAAGTATAAAACAAATACCTACATAAAACACCATATATAGCCCATGATTCAGTCTGTTCACAAAGAAGTATGAAAACAACACCAAACACCAACCAGCGCAAACCGAAAACCATAAGTAAGAATCCTTCCAGCAACCTGAACATTTCTTAAGTCCAACGGTTTCTAAAACAAATCCTCTTTGTTTCCAGCCAACAAGCAGTATGCCGCCTACTATTGCCCACAACACAACACTCTTCACGAACGATGCCATTGGCGTAAAATGTATGAGCTCTCCGAAACAACCACACGATTCAATGCTTCCAAGTATGGTCGGTAAAAAAGCATTCACCGTGGTTAACCACACAAAAAACGTCAGAAGCAAAAACATACCACATAATGCCATGTGCCTGTATTTTGCCTTCAACACCAGCAAGCCCAACATCAATTCCACCTGACACACCACCATGGCGCATGGATATTGGAATCCATGCAGCCATGACGGCATATACAGGTCGATATAATCACCTGTTTCCATGGCAAAGGTCGGGAAGCTAAACACTTTAAGCAGACTTGAGGCTATAAAAAAGAAACCGAGAGCCAGTCCCATCCAATTAATAATCTTCCGATTAATTATCACCATATTTTAATGTCTGTCAACAGATTGATATTTCATAAGACGTTCATTAACTATTCCTTTAAGCATTTTGTCTATCTGCCCGTTTATAAG
>JAEEOD010000412.1 GCA_016284115.1 Bacteroidaceae bacterium | reverse complement strand
TACGCAGATGGTGAAGTTCTCTATCCGCTATACATTCAATACGGCCCAGAGCAAGTATCGTGGCACAGGTGCTGGTGCAGATGAGAAGGCAAGAATGTAAAATACTTGGAAGTTGATGTTTCTTTTTTATATCTTTGTCCTAATTAATAACTAAATAATAACGGCTATGGATAATGAAATGAAATGTTGTCAGAGCTGTGGCATGCATATGAAAAAGACATTGTTGCTGCTGTTAGCATTCGTCACTATACAATTGTACGGACAAGATCTGTCCCATTATAAACGAGTAGTGAAAGAACTTAGTTCCGCCAAGTACCAAGGAAGAGGCTATGCCAAGAACGGTGCTAACAAGGCGGGAAAATACTTGCAGAAGGAGTTTGAGAAAGCAGGAGTTGACGAGGTTATTTGCCAGCCTTTCAAGTTGGACATTAACACCTTTTCAGGCAAAATGAAGCTGTCAGTCGATGGCAAGAAGCAGATTCCTGGTGTAGATTTCACCATGCGTGAGTATGCGCCTGGTGTAAAGGGGACATTCCCTCTTTATTACATCGACACGTTGCATTATGATGCCAACAAGATATTTCAGGACTTAGACAAGCCAGAAAATAAGAATGCCTTTGTAGTATGCGATTTCATGTTCTCCTACAAACATAGGGAGGACTTTGCTAAGATGCAGAACAATGGTGGGGCTCCTAACGCTGGTATCCTCTTTACATGGGAAGAGCCACTGAAGTTCTATAAGGCTTACGGAGAAAAAGTCATAGATAAACCTATTCTTTGGGTGCCTGACCGTTTTCCCAAAGATGCAAAGAGCATCAGTGCTGACATAGAAAACAAGTTCTTGAAAGATTACGAATGTTTCAACGTCATTGCCAAAGTGGAGGGAGAACGGCACGACAGCTGTTATGTCTTCACTGCCCATTATGATCACTTAGGTAACCTGGGAAAGAAGGTATTCTATGCAGGTGCCAACGACAACGCATCGGGTACTGCCACCATTGTGACCTTGGCCGCTTATTATGCCAAGCATCGTCCTGCATACGATATGTACTTCATTGCTTTTTCTGGAGAGGATGCCTTTCTTAGAGGTTCTGAGTACTTTGCCAATCACCCCATCATACCGTTAGAACAGATTAAGTATCTCTTCAATATCGATATGATAGGTGACAACAACCCCGTGACTTATTGCGAGGTGAGTGATGAAGGCATGAGAGGGTTTGCTCTGTTCGAGAAGATCAACAATGAGAAGCATCACTTCAAGGCTATAAATCGTGGAGATCTGGCTGGCAATAGCGACCACTACCCCTTTGCCACACGCCATGTGCCTTGCATCTTCATAGAGAACGAGAATGGCGATGCCTTTAAATACTACCACACCATTCACGACAACTGGAAGAATGCTGTTTTCGATAGTTACGAACCCGTCTTCCGATTGGTACGTGATTTTGTAGAGCAATATCAATAAATTGATAGGATGGAAACTGATCGTATATTATTACGCCCTTGGCGAGACAGCGATGCTGAGGCACTTTTCAAATATGCTTCCGACCCTGACGTAGGACCTCGTGCTGGTTGGCCACCACACAAGAGTGTGGAGAAGAGTCTGCATATCATCCACACCATCTTTCATAATGACCATATATGGGCCATCGAACTTAAAGAAACTGGTGAAGCTATTGGGTGCATTGGCTATTATGCTTATGGAGAAAGCAACATCAACATTGGCGAAAACGATGCAGAGGCTGGCTATTGGGTAGCTAAGCCCTATTGGAACCAGGGCATCTGCACAGAGGCCTTGCAGTTGCTGATAGATTATTGCTTCAAAGTGAAAGGTTTCCAAACCTTATGGAGCGATTTCTTTATCAACAACCCTGCCTCAGGCCGTGTCATGGAAAAATGTGGATTCCACGATACAGGTGACATCAATTGGTGTAGTCACCTCTATCATGGCGATAATCAGCCAGTAAAGATTATGAGATTAGAATCCCCCTTCCAGGTCAATTAGGATACGAAGAATGAAACGACTATTATATCTGGACAATCTGAAAGTATGCCTGACGGTACTGGTGATATTCCATCACGCTGGCCAGGCATACGGTGATGGTGGTGACTGGGGTTATACACCAAGTAATCCTGCTGAGGTGATGCCCTGGATATGGCACTTCTTCTCAGTCAATGCGGCATTCTTCATGGGGCTTTTCTTCCTGATTTCAGGATATTTTGTGCCCATGAGTTTCGACAAGCAGGGAGCTAAGGTGTTTGTGCAAAAGAAACTGATACGCTTGGGAATGCCCCTATTGATAATGGGTGGACTGATTTCTGTATTGTCTGGCAAGCTTGAAATTGCTCACATGTGGTATATTGAGAGCTTGCTTGTATTCTGTCTGATTTACGCCCTGATACGACTAATATGTAAGCCAGACTATGGCAGTTGTTCGTCAAAACCCACCATCATAGGACTTCTAATATTTAGCAGCATAATGGGCATAGGCAGTTATTTCATCCGTCAAGTTTCTCCACAGGATCATTGGATATGGCCTTTTGGTATCATTCCCTTACCCATGGAACCCGCTCATTATCTGCAATACGTCATGATGTTCGTTATCGGCATTCTGGCCCGTCAATTTGGTTGGTTTGAAAAGATGAGCAACACAACAGGAGCCATTTCGCTTGCGATTGGATGTGCTTTAGCATTAGGCATCTATTTGCGCAATGGTGGGGTTTGGAACGACTTCGTTACTAAGTGGTTTGGCGTTTATGAATCACTCTTATGCGTATTTATCTGCTTTGGATTGATTTGGCTGTTCCGCGAACATGGCAACTGGGACAGCAAGTTCTGGCGGTGGTGTGCCGCCCAGTCATACGGAGCTTACATCGTCCATCTATTACTGATGATAGCATTGCAGTATGCAGTCGACGGCATCTGGATGGGTGCATTTGGTAAGTTCTTGTTCATCGGAGTCGTCATCACCATCGTGTCGTCTGTGCTCACCTGGCTGCTGCGGATGGTTCCTGGTGTAAAGAAAGTATTATAACATCAAATAAATAAAAGGATATGAATAAAGAAATGAAATTCTGTCAGAGTTGCGGCATGCCGCTAACTGAAGATATTCTCGGCACAAATGCCGATGGAAGTAAGAATGAAGATTATTGCATGTATTGCTACAGGGATGGGCAGTTCCTGCAAGACTGTACGATGGATGAGATGATTGAACATTGCGCTCAATTTGTGAATGCCGTTAATGAGGGGTTAGAAAAACCCATTACCAAAGAGGAATATATTGGCATGATGAAAACGTATTTCCCCCAGCTGAAACGCTGGCGCAAAACGCTGAATGTTAGTAGCGATGAAGTCATGAATGTTAACCCCGCGTTGGCAGGCGTTAAAGAACTCATTGCGCAGATGGCCGACAAACTGCCCATCGCTTACATCTCGTCAGTAGATCAAGAAGGTTTCCCTTGGACCAAAGCCATGTTGAAGCCACGCAAGCGTGAGGGTATCAAAACCTTCTACTTTACAACCAACACATTCTCAATACGCGTGGCTCAATACAAGGCCAACCCCAAGGCCAGCATCTATTTCTGTGATGCCAAAGGTTTCAAAGGCATGATGCTCAGAGGTACGATGGAGGTGCTGACCGATGCCACCTCGAAAGAAATGATCTGGCACAATGGCGACACAGAGTACTATCCTGGCGGCGT
>JAEEOD010000411.1 GCA_016284115.1 Bacteroidaceae bacterium | reverse complement strand
AGATATCTCGTTCGAGGAGAAATTAGAGGATATCCAAAGCCTCCCACTCACGCTCGTTGGCATGGATGAGAAAGAGGCAGCCAAGGCAACCGACAAGAACGCATCTACTGTCTGCTTCGTAGATGGAAATACAGTGGTTTTCGACTTGGGCGAGGAAAAGGCATTCCGCTCATTCTTCTACTTACCGAATCAGGAGGTTGATTACAAGGGTGTCGTCACCCATTACGAATTGGCTGTTGGCTCTACACCGGAGACCATCAATAAGGTTGTCGCCAAGGGAGAATTCGCCAATATCAAGAACAATCCGATTCTCCAGTCATTCTACTTCGCTCCGACAAAAGCACGTTATGTCCAACTGAAAGCGATCAAGCTCGTAAAGAAGGACAATACGATAAGTTTTGCTGAGATAGGTGTTCAATAAATAATATCAAAAACAATAAAGAGGGCTGCCAGATCTGATGGCAGCCCTCTTTATTGTTTAGTCTATCATTATTCTCCTCCTGAAGAAGCCGAGTAAATAACAGCATTATTGCCGTTCTTATCTTTTATTGTAATTCCTTCACCTATAGTGACATTACCACAGATGCCAGAACCATATCTCGCACCATTACCTGGACCTATGTCATAAGTGGCTACATCACTTCCCTTCGTAGCCACAACGATACCGCCTGTAATATTGATGTCACCACATGCAGACTGATAATTATGATACCAAGTAGGGCCAGTACCTATACCAGCGCTTTCAATACCTCCTGTTGCTGTGACACCGCCACCACTAATAGTGATGGTGCCACATGAGCTTGAATAATAACCTGAACCTATACCTGCACCATTTTTACCTCCTGTAGCAGTGACATTGCCACTTTCAATTTTAATTTGGCCACATTTACCTCTTTCATAACCAGCGCCTATTCCAGCCGCACCATCTCCACCATTAGCAATAACAGTGCCGCCTTTGATAGTAATACCTTTACAAGAAGATTCATAACCACTACCGATTCCTGCACAATCGACACCACCATTTGCAGTAACAGTGCCACCATTGATGAGTATGTAACCACAGGATCTTTCACAACCAGCACCTATACCTGCAGCATCTTTACCTCCATTGGCTATGATTTCACCACTGTTAATAACAATATTTCCAGCGCTACCCCAATAGAATCCAGCTCCAATACCTGCACCATAGCCATTACTTTCGGCAGTGAGTTTTCCAGTTCCTTCAATAGTCAGAGTCTTGTCTGTTGGTACATGGATGCCAGAACACTCATAATATGCGCCCTTGACATAGTTTACTCCTTCTATTACGAGGGTAGCATCACCTATACAATTAATGCCAGCATACTTTGGCCCTTCATAGTCAAAACTGCTAATGTCCACATCCTGAAGGGTAACAGTCGCTCCGTCAGCAACAGAGATTTTATATTTGTCGGTTGCTTTACCTGTAAGCACATCACCGTCTTGAGCCACATAGTCTGCAGTTATTTTTGAAAGATCAACAATCTTCTTCAATACAATATTGCCCACATAGAACAAACCTTCCTCGATGATGGCCTTCCCTTTCACTCCATTAAATGTCCCAGTTTCAGTTGTTGCTTCAAAAGTAAAATTGGTAGAGGTCGCAACACCAGGCATAGCCACATAAAGCACGCTTGCGCTTTCAGCAGGAGTGACTGTTATGGTTGTAATAGTCTCATTGCCAAAAGAAATAGTTAACTTAGTCGCTGAGATTGCTTTACCAGATGCATCTTTCAATGTGAACTTAAAAATACTTTGCTGGTTCTCGAAAGCAGCGTCACTGGTATATACATCCGTTCCCTCAATTTTCGTCACCTCTACATTAGCAACAGCTGCATTGCAGTTCGTATCAATATACTCCAACGTGCCTTCCTGCTCAGCATAGGATGCGTCAGGCAAGAACGTCAAAGTCAACTTGTCACCCACTTCTACATCTGAAACCGTACCCTTAAGCTTAGTAGCTCCAGCTTCAACAGGCTTCAGTGTACCAACTGAATCGCCATCGACTTTATATACTACCACCTCATCATCAGCATTCCAGGCTGCAGTCAGTGCGCCATCGGACTCGGTTAACGAACGTGTATTAGCACCACTCACGGCATCTACCGTCATGGTGTAAACCTTCTGCATATCGGATGAAGCAATGATCTCATTGTCTTCCGTACATGCTTCAAAAGCGGCACCTGCCACCAGCAGGGCTGCCAACGTATAAAACTTCTTGAACTTCTTCATAATAGTACCCCCTTAATCGCCAGTATTTGACCAGTCACCACCACTTGGGTAACCGCCACGATCACCTTCCGTTCCCGTACTTGCTTCCAATACAGGACTTTGTAGTTCCATCTCAAAAACTTGCACCTGCGGTGCTTCATACTTTTCTCTCATATCTCTATGTTCTCTAAAAATTGTATAATTTCTCAATTTACAAAGCTAATAGAATTTATTAATAATATCAAAAAAAACAACAAAAAATTCAATTATTTACATAGTAACAAGGCTTTTTTGCTCAAAAAGATAAGAAAAAAGAGTCAGAAGAAGTAAAAATTCGGGGGACTAAAATGTTTAGCCCCCTGCCTTTTTATCATAGAAATAGTCTTTAATAACTGATTTTGTAAAGAACAGAACAATGAGGTTTCAATGTTTCTTTAAACTTTGAAATATCCTTTATCTCACGTATTTCGCCTGTCCACATATTCTCAACAATGATGTTCGAATTAAGACCATAAGTTGTCAAGTCATACTCGAATACAGCATCCTTATCATCTTGTAAGTTGAACAATGCAGCGTATGCTTCATTTCTTGGCTCGTTCATTGAGACAATCTCGTACTTCACATCATCTATCGATTTGTACGTAACAACCTTTCCTTCGCGGTGCATCTTCAATACCTCTTTGTTGGTCAACAGAGAAAGAGTAAATTCGTCCATGCTTGGCAAGTCGCCACCAAACATCAATGGCGAACGAAGGATAGTAAACAATGTCATCAACGTATATTGCTCATCCTTGGTCAGACGAGACATACGGTCTTTACCACGCTCACCACGGATAGCGATACGACCCAATGGGATCATATCACAATCTGGCCAACTCCCGAAGTAATTGTTCGGATACCAATCCTCTGCAACCTTCATCAGATGAGGAATATCCCTCCAAATATCCCATACATCATCCACCATGCGCCACATGTTGGCATGGCTGCTGACATGAGCGGCAGCCTCCACCGGGGTCTTTCCAGGTGAGGTACTGAACACAATCGGACGTCCACATTGGTCGATAGCCTTGCGAAGCATCTCCACTTCTTCTTGATGATAAGGACGTGACAAGTCGTCCACCTTGATAAAGTCGACACCCCAGCTTGCATACAAGTCGATAATGGAGTTGTAATACTCCTGTGCTCCCGGTTTCCCAGCCACAACAGTGTAGTTGTCGCGCAACCACTCGCACTGTCCTTGAGGAGAATAGATCTGGTCGGCAGTCACCTTCGTACCTTTGATAGGCAATTTCTTTTCGACAGCCTCCTTTGGTACGCCACGCATGATATGGATACCGAACTTCAGTCCCTTTTCATGGACATAGGCAGCCAGTTCCTTGAAGCCCTTGCCGTCGGCAGCCGATGGGAAGCGGTTCACTGCCGGCTGATAGCGTCCGTATTCATCCAAGACATATCTTGGATCCGTTTGATTGTATCCACCTGCCTTGTCGTTCTCGACAAACCAACGGATATCCACCACCACATATTTCCATCCCTATTCCTTGAGGTTTGCTGCCATATAATCGGCCTTCGCCTTTACCTCATCTTCTACGACTATCGG
>JAEEOD010000410.1 GCA_016284115.1 Bacteroidaceae bacterium | reverse complement strand
GTCGCAGAGGTTAACAAGATGGCATTACCACCGTGTCACACCCTTTTTCAGTTCTATGTCGTTAATGGAAAGCTGTCTCTGCAACTCTATCAAAGAAGTGCTGACACATTCCTTGGCGTACCGTTTAATATCGCCTCATACGCCCTGCTATGTATGATGATGGCACAGGTTACGGGCTTAGAACCAGGCGAGTTTATTCATACGACTGGTGACACCCATCTCTATCTGAACCATCTTGAACAAGCAAGGCTGCAACTGTCACGCGAACCACGTCCGTTACCGACGATGAAGCTCAACCCAGACGTAAAAAGCCTGTATGACTTCAAGTTTGAGGACTTTGTTCTGGAGAACTATGATCCATGGCCGCATATCAAGGCAGACGTTAGCGTATGAAGTGCCACTACGAGAATATCAAAGGTGTTGGTAAGGTGCTGATACCGGGCTGCATGGCTGTTGCAGTGTCAAATGACATTGATATGTGTACTTGTAGCCCCACAACGATACGTCAATTTGAGACATCTACATATAAGAAGTACGTGGAAAAGCTGATAAAGCGTATTCGTGAACTTGAGGAGGAAAACGACTTCTACGCAAAAGTTCTTGAAGAGAACGAGATAAAGAATCCATATACAAGAAAGAGAGCGAGTAGGAAATGACCTACCCGCTCTTGTTATCTTATTCTTTCAAGAAATATACTTTATCGTTGAGATATAGCGAGAATCCATGCTCGATGTCGTCTGGAGCATTGTGGCGTTCTGCTATGAAACCATAGGCGGTATTTCCTTTTGCGTCTGTGAAATCGACACGAGATAGTTTCTCGTCGTATTTATATGAGTATTCGTAGTTATCAGTATTTGCAAGAACGTCCTGTTGTGTACCACCTTTCTTTTTATAGAATGTCAGGTTATAGCCATAGTTTCCATCAAGTCTAAAATCATATCTCTTGCTTGTTGTCTTGTCATATACGGAAAACGAGCTGGAGGTTATATTCACCATATATTGACCGTTTTCAGTGTAGAAGTCTTCTTTGAATCTGTACCGATGGTGATACACTTCTGCTTTCTGCTGTACTACGTTGCTTTGAGTGTAGTCAATGAGTGTTGCCTTTGTACTTGATTCAAACGAAAGAATAAGTTGCTTCGTGGTCATTTCGTATGTAGTAAGCAAAGTGTCAGCATAGTTCCATGACGATTCGTATTTGTCTTGTGGAACGAAATATATGGCACTGCTCATTTTTTGAAACTCAGCGTCGCCAAACGAAAAGCGGTGTTCCTGGTCATAACTGTCAAAGCCATCGTACTTTTTGCCAGCGAGTGATGCTGAGTTTTCTGAGGACTGTTCATCTGAGTCGCTACTGCAACCGATTGTGCTCAACATGAGAAACAATGCCATGATAATGGCTGAAAGAAAGTAACCCCTCTTCATAACACTTGAAATTTTAAGAATAATATTTGTCAATATAACGTATGATTTTCTGCAATATTGCCATATATCCACTTAAATATACTATGGCTAAAGTTTCCCTCACTTTCGGAGTGCTCTAATAGGTTTACCTATTCCGCTCATCAAAGAGCTTCCTGTCAACGATAACATTCACTTTTTTTCTGCAAAGATAGTCAGATAGTAGAAATACGAAAAATAATAAATACGAAGTGAAAAACTGAAAAAACAAAAATGAAAAATGAAAAATCTCGACGAAAGGTGAGGTGGGGGCGTTATATAGTGCCAAGGGGGGGGTGGGGGGTATAAATACGAGTATCGTATTTATACATATATATATATAAAGTCACATTATAATCATAATGTAACCAATAGTTAAGAATATATAAAAATAAATCTATTTTATTTATTATATTTTGTACTATCAATCTATTTTCGTACTTTTGTGGCGGTTTTATTAAATATTATAGTCTTATGGTTACAACAAATGAACAATTGTTCGATAGTTGGTTTGCTTCCAACTATGGACTTTTAAAGGCAAATTTATGCCCTACAAACTTGTATGGCGAATTATATTCGCTAACGTCTGAAGATGTGTTCCACAATGCGTATCTACTTGCCAGGGAGTCAGTATTAGGCAAAGAGACAAACGAATTTGAATTTGTCTTTTACGCTGCATACAGACGGCAGAACAAAAAACAATGGTATCGTTTCAATCATCAAAAGGAGATACGCCCTTCTGATTTGTTCTGGAGTCTTCTAAAAGTAGATGAAAACGAGCGTACAGAAGAACAAAAGGCAAAACGCTACAAACTTGTATCTGATATTATCAGGTGGGCAAAAGTCTCTTTTTCCGCTGACGAATACAATGTGTTTAAGATGTATTTCAATAATGGCTTCAGTGAGTATGATATTGCAGACTATTACGGCGTTTGTGTCCGTGCTATCAATAAGCGTTTAGGCAGTATGAAAGCAATGGTTTGCGCAAGGTTTGAAGACGAATTTAAGTACCTTTAAATCTATTGGAGTTATGATTATAAGCAATAAAAACAAACGTAATGTCGGGCGGCCTTCTATGCGTACAATGACAGTCCGTAAAGGTGTGAAACACGCAACGATCATGTTTAGCCGGAAAAGCGGTTCAGATCTGCAATTATCCAAGGGAAACAAAGTATCTATTATCAGCCATGCAGGGCGTTTCTATATTTGCCCTAATAGCGAAAGCGGATGCGCTATAAAGGTAGCGAGAAACGGCCAAGGGCTTGAAACTTATCGTATCAGTAATAAAGACTTTGTTTGTATGTTGTTGCAGGGCTTTAACGCTGATTCTATTGCAGTAGTAGTAATTTCTTCAATGACCAAGGAGATAAACGGGCAAACATACTATCAGTTAGTAAAACACGCTCTTAGGACTGATAAGTATTGAAACACTATCTTTCCACAATCTG
>JAEEOD010000409.1 GCA_016284115.1 Bacteroidaceae bacterium | reverse complement strand
GCACCGTAAACAGGACGCCAATCCCCTCCATAAACAGCATCACCGTCAGGTCAAACACCCAGAAAGTCATCAATCCGCTCACAACCACTATGGCACAGTCGAGCAGGAATAGACACCAGTAAGGTAGTGCATTCTTCGAGAAATACCAGTTGATAATCTTACTTATCGCGTTCATCATATATTTCTAATCTATAGTAATTGGGCTACAAAATTAGACATATTTTATGACATAAGCAAAATTTATGCAATTTATTTTCATTCTCACATCAATTTTCGATACATAACACTATCCTTGACATGCTTTATGGCCACCTCCTTGCGCATGGCTTCTTCGAGGGTAATGTCCGGCGGATTAATACACTCCACACGGGCAAAGCCAGCCTTCATGAGTTGCTCACGATCACTAATCCGGCCTGCTATCAAACAGACAGGCACCCCACCCGATTGTTTGAGGATGCCCATAGGCAACTTACCCATCAGTGTCTGACGGTCAGCAGAACCCTCACCAGTAATCACGAGGTCGGCATCCTTAACGATTTCGCTGAAGTGAATGGTATCCAGCAACAGTTCAATGCCAGGCATACACTCAGCATCCATATATTGCAGAAAGGCATAACCCAGTCCACCAGCAGCACCAGCACCCGCCATCTCAGAACGGTCATAACCAAAATGCTTAGCTGACACCTCAGCGAACTTCCGTGCCCGTTCATCCAGTTGCCGCACCATATCGGGTGTTGCCCCTTTCTGTGGCCCAAATACGTGAGCCGCCCCATGCTCACCACACAGCGGATTCTTGACATCGGTAGCTATCGTGAATGTCACGTTTTTGAGTTCTTTGATTTCATCAAAGGTACCATGCTTCGCAAAGGCATCAACAAGTGCTCGCAACATACCGACTCCCGCATCACTGGTAGCACTACCACCAAGTCCAACAATGATATGCTTTGCCCCTCGACGAATAGCATCAGCCACCAGTTGTCCTGTGCCATAACTAGTAGCCACCATCGGATTGCGCTCTTCAGCTGTCAATAGTGTCAGTCCACTGGCCTGTGCGATTTCTATCACAGCCTCATCGCCATGTAGCAGATACTTAGCCGTGATAGGCCGCATCAGCGGATCTCTCACCATGACCTCTTGCAGCTTTCCACCGACAGCTGCATGGAAAGCCTCCAGGAAGCCCTCACCACCATCGCTGACAGGCACCTGCACAATCTCAGCATCCGGCCAGACAGTCCTGATACCCTCCGCAGCTGCCCGGTTAGCCTCCTTTGACGTCAGGCACCCTTTGAATGAGTCTATGGCTACAACTACTTTCATTTTGTCTTCAACCAGCAATTACTGTCTCAACATTTGTCTTGCCTGCCCCTCATCTACCAGCACGAACACTTTCCCCATGACGCCTATCGTCACAGGCAGATTAGTGCCTTTATAGTTCAGCATGCCTATTGTCGCTACATGGTAGTCATGCACCTTCATGTGACTCTGCAGATAGAAGCCTGCCGTATTCATCGCCATATCCTTACCTAACTCAGTGACCTCCGTCAAATCCACATCAGCGCCCAGCTTCTCCAGCGTTGCTGCATCAACGCCTTCAATGCCCAACTCTGCCAATTTCTTAGCACCCATTTCAGCCATCGTTTTCTTCACATTGTTGCTGGTCATCTCCTGATCTACCACATTCTGTGCCAATCCAATCATGGCATCATAATGTTCTTTAGGCTCTGGCTTGGTCAGCAACATCGCCACCAACGCCACACCCAATACAAAAGTCACAACTATAAATACCTTTTTCATTCTTCTTTATATGTTTCTCGTTTGCAAATATACAATTTTTTTTCTAATAAGTTTGCAAAAGACGAAAAAACTAACTCCACATCCGTTAAACTTGAACCCATTCGGACAGTTTTGGGGCCTGTTTCCACGATTTGTCCAAATATCCCGTTCTTGTCCATACAAGTTGGAGAAGAATCCGAGATTTTTCTTGGAATCGGAAGAAAATCGCCGTAACTTTGCATTGTCAAAAAGAAACAACGACACAGTAAATAACAAAGTATAAACTAAAATTATTAAGTCTATGACAACAAAGAATTTCAATGCAAAGAAGGTGCTCATGAGCACAGTTGCAGCAGTAGTTTTCTCATTCGTGTTCACGACCAGTGCTAACGCACAATCAGTAGAGAACAGACAAAAGGACAATTTGGAA
>JAEEOD010000036.1 GCA_016284115.1 Bacteroidaceae bacterium | reverse complement strand
CTGCTTCAGGATGATCGAGGATGTACCAATCTGCGAAAGCCAGACGGGGAGCGAAGAAAATACCTGGGATGATGCAGAGAACTGTACCAACCATGATGATAAGTCCCACTAGGAGGTTCACTGCAAAATATTTCAGATAGGTCATTACAGACATCTTGAATCCTTCGAACGACACCTTGACCATGATGCCGCGAATAAGTTTCAGGAGTGTAGCAGTGAAGCCTGCATAGAAAATAATGTAAAGGATGTAAAGAATGGTAGATACAATATTGCTGAGGACGGAAGGGGAATATGCGTCCATCATTTTCTGTAGGCTATTCATATCTTGTGATTGGACAGCCTTCATGTTATTAGCCCAGAAGTCTTGTGGAACAGCCAAAGAATTAATCATACCGGTTAGAATGCTAAATCCAAAAATAATGGCTGCAAGCAAAAGTCCGTGTTTTTTAGCAAATTCCCAACCTTGGGAAACTGCATCTGATACTGATAATGATCTCATAATTTCAAAAATTTTTATAGTTAATAATTACTTCCATTTAAGATATGCCGCCAAACCCAAGAGGACAACAATGAACAGCCCCAAAATGATATACGAAGCGATTGGGCTATGTTTTTCGACAGGTTCATCACTCAATCCACGCAAGCGGTTGACAGCCTCCACCTTTTGCATCAGGTAGTCGATAGTGCGTTGGTCGGGACTTACGCTGAAGGTCTCGGTACGATCGATAGGCAGCAGTGATTTCACCTCTTCGATTGAATAGCCGTTGTAATTGCTTGATGGAGGCAACAGCATCAAACTGATTTCGACATTCTTGGTTCTGCACACTGCTTCGAGGTCATCCCTTACAGCAGAATAGAGAACAGGGTTGAGACGCGCATCGCCTCCGACAGGATCTTCATTGAAGAAGTCGGACAGGATGAAGGCTCGCACATATCGGCTGTTGCTGTGTTTGATGAGCGAATCCAACACTTGCAGCATACATCCCAAATCGCTATACTGATAGAAGTCGGCATCTACGACGTCGTCTTTCGTTGCAACCGTTTTGGCGAAATTATACACACGGAGTGCATCTCGCTTTGTTGCAGCAACATAGAATGTGTCGATTGCATGCTGAATACCTTTTAAATAAATGTTATACTCGCCCGACACATCAACCAGCAACAGATAGTCGACTTTCTCCACCTGTGCCTTAGCCACCTGACCAAACGTTGTAAGCCAAAGCAACAACATTCCCGCAAAAATCCTCAATTGGTTGTTCTTCATTTTCTTTTGTTCTGTTTCAGTGGACAAAGTTAGCACAAACTCGGAAAATGACCAAATAAATCATTGAGATTTGTCAGTAATTGGCATAGATTTTTGTGTTTATGACCGACAATGTGGCAGAATTGGCAGAAAAAAAATAATTGGCATCTGATTTGCGGAAAAGGAAATTGGTAAGTCGTCAAAGCGTTGAATCATCTGAGAGTTGAAGACGATAGTAAACAGAATAATAACAATAAAATAGTAATAAGATTATGGGAAAGATTATTGGAATTGACTTAGGAACCACAAATTCATGTGTTTCTGTATTCGAAGGCAACGAACCAGTTGTCATCGCTAATAGCGAAGGAAAGCGTACCACTCCTTCAATCGTAGGATTCGTGGACGGAGGTGAACGCAAAGTGGGCGACCCTGCAAAGCGTCAGGCTATCACTAACCCAAAGCGTACGGTGTTCTCTATCAAGCGTTTCATGGGTGAGACCTACGACCAGGTACAGCAGGAAATCGCACGTGTACCTTATTCAGTAAAGAAAGGCGACAACAACACTCCACGTGTTGACATCGACGGACGTCTCTATACTCCACAGGAGATTTCTGCTATGATTCTTCAGAAGATGAAGAAGACTGCAGAGGACTATCTGGGACAGGAAGTGACAGAAGCTGTCATCACCGTTCCTGCTTACTTCTCTGACTCTCAGCGTCAGGCTACAAAGGAAGCTGGACAGATTGCAGGTCTCGACGTAAAGCGTATCGTAAACGAGCCAACAGCAGCTGCACTTGCATATGGTATCGATAAGGCAAACAAAGATA
This sequence comes from Bacteroidaceae bacterium, assembly GCA_016284115.1. The sequence goes on along the minus strand of JAEEOD010000036.1, from coordinate 832 downwards.
TGAAGATTGCCGTATTCGACCTCGGTGGTGGTACGTTCGATATCTCAATCCTCGAATTCGGAGGCGGTGTGTTCGAAGTGCTCTCTACCAATGGTAACACCCACTTGGGAGGTGATGACTTCGACCAAGTAATCATCGACTGGATGGCATCAGAGTTCAAGGCAGAAGAAGGTGTAGACCTTACACTCGATCCAATGGCTATGCAACGTCTGAAGGAAGCTGCTGAGAAGGCAAAGATTGAACTCTCAAGTTCTTCACAGACAGAGATCAACCTGCCATACATCACCGTTGCAAGCGGTATGCCAAAGCACCTTGTAAAAACCCTCACTCGTGCTAAATTCGAATCATTGGCTCACAACCTAATTCAGGCTTGTCTCGAACCATGTAAGAACGCTATCCGCGATGCTGGCATCAGCACATCAGATATCAATGAGGTAATCCTTGTGGGAGGTTCTACACGTATCCCTGCTGTGCAGAAGATTGTTGAGGACTACTTCGGCAAAGTACCTTCAAAGGGCGTGAACCCAGACGAGGTAGTTGCAGTAGGTGCAGCCATACAAGGAGCCATCCTTAATAAAGAAGAAGGTGTAGGTGACATCGTCCTCCTCGACGTAACTCCATTGTCAATGGGTATTGAAACCCTCGGAGGTGTGATGACCAAACTCATCGATGCCAACACGACAATTCCTTGCAAGAAGAGTGAAGTATTCTCAACCGCAGCCGACAACCAGACAGAGGTAACCATCCGCGTGCTTCAGGGCGAGCGCCCAATGGCCAACCAGAACAAGCAGATTGGAATCTTCAACCTCACAGGTATCGCACCAGCACGTCG